>JAURQI010000151.1 GCA_030836155.1 Crocinitomix sp. | reverse complement strand
TGACCTTGAGCTAGAAATTCAAAATCCTGAGATTTCGAGTTCAAACCTTCAAAAAGCAATTGATAAAGCTTTAATGATGTCCTCAAAGCTCCATGAAATATGGGCTTACGGAGATTTAGACCAAAAACGTCAACTCCAAAACCTGGTGTTTCCATCCGGAATAGGTTACAACAAACAAAATGACAGAGTTCAAACCAAAAGAGTAAATTCTATTTTCTCCGCTATCCCTTTATTGACAAAGGATTTGGATAAAATAAAAAACGGAGAACCAATCAATTTTGATCAATTCTCCGCTCTAGTGACCCCGGCAGGATTCAAACCTGCAACCCTCAGAGCCGAAATCTGATATTCTATTCAGTTGAACTACGGGGCCAGTTTTGCCTCGTGGTTCAACTGAATCTCCAAAAGGAAGTTGAACTACGGGGCTAAAAAAGGCAAAGGTGGAGATTTCCTCCACCTTTGTGGGCCCACCTGGGCTCGAACCAGGGACCCCTTGATTATGAGTCAAGTGCTCTAACCAGCTGAGCTATAGGCCCAATTTATTATTTATACAGAAGTTGGGCTTCTGTAAACCTGCATATTGATGCAGACCCTATTTGGTTACTTCAATACGTCAAATTCTTTTTTTGGTGAGGACCGTCTCAGAAAGATTGATCCGCAATAAAAAGAACGGCTGCAAATGTATCTGTTTCTATCAATTTTTCAAAATAAAAAATGGCTTTTTCAATTTTCAAGCGAAACATTGCGATAATCGGTCTTTCAAAAGCTTTTTTTATGGTTATTTATGCGATTATTTGGTGATATAATAAGTAATAAAGAACACCTGCAATTAAGTACCTGAAATTTGACTATTTTTCGAAAGTGAAAAATTCGATCAAAACCATACTGTTCGATCTTGGTGGAGTTCTCCTCAATTTGGATTATCAAAAGACAATTGATGCCTTTATAGAATTAGGAATCACCGATTTTGATCAACTTTATGCAAAAGCAGCGCAAACAGACCTGTTTAATCAGCTGGAAACAGGTAAGATTTTTCCGCGACAATTTATGGGCGGTATCCGAAAAATGAGTAAGATTGATTTGAAAGACTCAGAAATTATAAATGCCTGGAATGCCATGTTGTTAGATTTACCAGATCATCGAATTGATTTTCTAAGAAGGCTGTGCAATCAATATCAACTACTGCTTTTTAGTAATACGAATGCTATTCATCTAGCGGCTTTTCGAAAGATCATTCAAGAGCAACATGAAAATGCATTTTTATTAGAGGAGCTTTTTGAAAGAACATATTATTCTCACATCGCAGGTGTTCGGAAGCCTAACAAAGACGCGTTTCAATATGTGCTCGATCAAGAAGGTTTGAATCCAGAAGAAGTTATTTTTATTGACGACAGTATACAGCATGTTGAAGGGGCTAAGCAGGTGGGAATTCATGCTTATCATCTTGAAAGTGGAGAAGTTGAAGATTTATTAAAGTCGATTGGGATTCATGGAGATGCGTGAACAGTTGAATGAACTGAAAAATGCGCTTTTTGATTTTTCAAGAAGAAATCCCCTCGTAAATAGTCGTCCCCAAACACTTTGGTTTATTGATCATGATACGGATCAAAAAAATGCAGAGCGGATATACCGAAAATCAAACTTTTTTAAACGTGAATATGGACTAGATACGGTACTGGATGTTCGTTTATTTATTAAATGGAGTCCGCCGCCATACCAAGGTAAGTCAAATGATTCATTTGTGATTTCGCCTTTGTTTTATTATCCTTCAAGTATTAAGTATATCAGGCGCATTGATACAACGTATGTCGTCGAAAAGGAAAGTGATAAAGGAATTGTTAATCCAATCATTATCTATTATTTCAAAAAGTGGTACGGTCTAGATATTCCTTCGGAAATAGAGGTAGAGGCCTTGTGTGGATTATTAGAAAAGGCATTTTCTTCAACGAATCAGAATAATTCAATTAGTCAGGTTTCAGATTTTACCAATAAACAAGAATGGGAGATTATTGCTGTCCGTGGTATTGGCAACTTTAATTATAAAAAAAGTGTATTGCACGCTGATTATGATGTGTTCATTGATCAACCCAATCTAATTGTTCAACACTTATTGGGAGTTGGAGATTTAATCGATCGCAGCAAAGAACAAGTTATCGAGATGGATCATTTAGATCAATCTCAACGTTCAGTAATCAAGGATGCCATAAAGCATGATTTAGTCATTCAAGGTCCGCCAGGTACTGGAAAATCGCATACGATTGTTAGTTTAATTACAAACTATTTAGCGTCCGGAAAAAAAGTTCTTTTTGTTTCTGAAAAGCGGGTTGCCTTGCAAGTGGTTCAGGAGCGACTTGCGGCTCTTCATCTTGGTCATATGACTGCTTTTTTTAATACTCAAAAAGATCAAAAAAAGCGTTTTTATAAGCGATTACAGCATACTTTGCAGCGTTTGAATGATTGGAAAACTAGAACGGATCATATTTCTTCGAATGCATCAAGAAAAGGCGAAGTGCTGAATTTTTACATCAACGAGTTACATAATAATAGAACGGATTTTTCGGCGTCCTATAATCATTTGATTGAAGCGTTAGCAAAAGCCAATTTAAGTATAGCGGAATTGACGCTTTCGGGTAGCGTTCCGAAATATGAGATTTGGAATAATGCCCTTTCTTTACTGCAGAAAATAGAGGAGGATGTCGCTTTAGCCTTCCGCAAAAGAACAATAGGTGATTGTGGATTTATGCATTTAAATCCGGCTGTTTTTCAAGAGAAAGATCCAACAGTCATGTTGGAAAAGAGGTTTAGTGAATTATTCGAAACCTTGACTGATTTAAAAAGTATATCCAAACGATTTGATCTAACGGTGCATGTAGAAGGATTAACTCGTTTGGCATTGACCGGAAGTGTTCTGAATATGGTCAACAAAGTTCAGTTAGATCTATTAAATTCAGAATCGAAAAAGTACCGTTCGTTTAATAATTGGGCAAAAAAATATGCAACGCTAAAGACTAAGATTAAACATGCGGAAAAAGCGAATGCGGCATGGACGAAAAAACCAAGCTTAAGTGAAATTACGGAGTTATTGGATATGATTCGCACATCTGAGGCAAGAAAAGCAAAAATTGGAATCTTTCGAAATTTAAAACGCAGTCCTTCCCGTTTAAAAGAGGCTTTTCGCGATTTTCATAGTACAATTTCTGATCATGCAAAAATAAAACTCCTGGAAGGCTTGCAATTAGAGTGGAGGTTGCGCGCCGAATTTGATGAGGTGGTGGTTAAACTCAATCATCATTTCAATATGGGTGATCCTGAAAATGAAATTGATTTAATCTTTAATTTGAGAACACGATTAGATCGCGTTTCATCTCAAGACTATCTAATTATTCTTGAGCATCAAAATTCTGATGAGTTAATTAAAGTTTTAGCAGAATTACATCCTAAATTGGCTAAAGCAAGCGGCCAGTTGAAGTTTTTATTTGCTAAATTTCCACTTGATCATATAGCCGATTTAAATGCGTTCATTAGCCAATTTAGAGAAGATCTACCATTAATTCATCATTGGTTGCCAGAATTAAGACAGCTATTTGAATTACCATCTACGATAAGACAAACGCTCACCGAAAACAACAAAACAGTTGCCGAAATCTCACACGGTATTACATACCATGCATTAATGACGGCAACCCGATTTGAACCCGCATTTAAACGATTGTCAGGCTGGCAATTAATGAGTGAATTATCTAAAGGACTAATTGATCGTCGGGTAGATCAAGATCTCGAAAGAAAAAGGCTCCGAAATAAATGGTTTAATACGTACAAAACATGGGAGGATTTGGCAACAACTCCGGCAATTAAACTAAACGGAGAGGATAAGCAACAGAAGAAAGGATATAAAAAAGCTAGGAAACGGTTTCTGCATGAAAGTCATAAACAGCAGCAGCACATGGCTGTGCGAGATTTTTTTGAGGAAACCAATCCTTATTTGTTGGACATCCAACCATTATGGATGATGAATCCTTTGACGGTTTCTGAATTTTTACCCTGTCAAGCAGATTTATTTGACGTGGTGATTTTTGATGAGTCGAGCCAGATTCCGCTAGAGGATGCTTTACCATCAATATATAGAGCAAAGCAATTGATAGTAGTTGGCGATTCAAATCAAATGCCTCCGGGGACTTTCTTTAGTAGCCGAACGGAAACCTTGAGCTTATTAGATCAAGCAGATGTAGCGTTAAAATCGAATATTCTTAAGTGGCATTATCGCAGTTCACATCCATCTTTAATTGAGTTTTCTAATCGTCATTTTTATGACAATCAATTGGTCTGCTTGCCACCTTTTTCATCAAAAAAACCAATTGACTTCCGTCATGTGGAAAAAGGGCGTTTTGATAAAGGAAAGAATGAGACAGAAGCTTCTGCCCTGGTTAGTCATTTGTCAGAGTTGATCGATCACAAAAAATCGATCTTGATTATCGCATTTTCCTTGGAGCAAGAAAAATGCATTCGAAAGCATTTGAATAAAGGCGGAATTGAAACTGGACGTTTATTGGAGGTGAGAAATCTGGAAAATGTGCAAGGTACCCAGGCAGACATCGTAATGATATCCATTGGTTATGGATATAATGAAGAGGGCGTATTTCGTCAAAGTTTTGGGCCAGTAAATCAGGATAAGGGAGCAAATCGTTTGAATGTTATGTTCACACGAGCGAAAGAGCAAATGATTGTCTTTAGTTCCGTTCAAGCTATAGATTTTACATGGTCTGAGAACAGAGGCGTTCAGGTACTTCGTGATTTTATCGAATACTGTCAAAAGCACCAAAAAATCTCAACGCATGAACAACCTGAGCGATTTGGTGCAAAAAAGATAGCAGCTTGGTTAAAGGAAAACAACCTCAATGAAGTCAACTATCACCCAGCTAAAGATGGGCTAGTCATAGATGGATTTATACATGAAAAGAACCAAAGGATCTTGTTGATCGATCCAATCATCCGAAGCGTAGAGGTCGATTTTCTCAATTTATATCATGTGCTTTCGCAGCGGTTTTCAGAAGTGAAAATCGTTTTATCGTATGATATTTGGCAACAACAATCTCGGGTTAAAGAAGAGGTCATAACCTTCTTTTCAAAATAACTTTTATTTAACTTGTACTTAATCCGTTTATGGAATAATAGCTAGAACTTCATCTTGTAAACAATAAAAAAGATGACTTATGGCTAGATTATCATTTTCGTGCTCAAAATATCAACGTGAATTAACACCACAAAACCGAGATTATTATTGCAAATCCTGTGATCGTTGTGTAGTTGATTTTAGAGGAAAAACCAAACAAGAGGCAGATGCCATAATTCATAAGTCGAAAGGTAAGGTTTGCGGTATATTTGACAATGATCAGGTCTCTAACAAAAGGCAGGTTAAAGTGCATTCTTGGTTTAAATTCGCTTTTGCTCTAGTATTCATTTATGGGATGTCTTTTAATACCATAGCTCAGAATCCAGACTCTTTATCGATAAAACCGGACACTACCGTTTCGGTTCAAACAGATCCTGTTATTATCAAAGGTATAGTGCGAACTGAAGAGCTAGATGAAGGATGTCCTTTGGTTATAGTAACCGTAAAGCACAATAATAAAACGTATAAAGTCAAAACTGGTTTTTTTGGAGAATATCATATTGCTTTAGATGAGGACATGGCAGTAGGCGATGAATTAACAATTACATTTGAGGGTTCTTTTTATAACGAAAAGGAAGTCCACCTGGTGTGTCGAAACAATCAGCAAAAAGAATATGAGCTGAATGTGGTATTGGAGGAGATCGATAATTTAGAAATCGTTGGTATTATTTTTATTGAAAAAGAAGATAAACTGGATTTAGACCCCAATGCCCACGGTAAAACAGTTATTAAAGGAGAGGATTTACGCAGGTTTTAATCCTGTTTTTTCCAAGATTTGTATGATGAATTCCTGCTCATACCCTTTTCCATGCAAGTATCTTTGCATTTTGGCGTATTTTTTCCAAGTATCCGATTCATTC
>JAURQI010000150.1 GCA_030836155.1 Crocinitomix sp. | reverse complement strand
GGTAAGTCATGTTCCGTGCAGAAATCGAGAATACTTAATTGTTTGACAATTTCTGGATGGAGTTTAACATCACCTGAAAGGGCTTCATCTATTGTCATTTCTGCAGATCCGATTTCACCCTCAGATTCGGCTTCAAGTGCCGAGATGTCCTCCATGCTCGTTGAGCCGCAGAAACAATCATAGGTTTCTTCATATTCTTCAGCGATTTCGTCACCAAAAACGAGATAATACAGATTATGCAGGTATAAATAGTCCAGCGCATTAAACTGTCCGTCATGACCTTCACTGCTGTTTGATTCCGCTGCGTCATTCCATTTATATTCACCGCCCCAACCATCTGACCAGATAATCTGTTTATTGCCAACCACATCATTACCGTCATCATCATAACCTAGCCAGCTTTGACCATGATATTTGAAACCACCGTAAACGGGCATGGCGCTTAATGCATTTTGATAAAAAGTGCTATTCCCCAGCACCGGTGCTGTGCCATTTAATAAGGCTTGAATTAACACCAATTGATAGTTCGTGGTAGTAAGGCCCCATTGAGCGGCGTTATCGGCATCAAACAATCCACTTGCAACGCCAAGATTAAAAACTATATTGTGGTTGTAGTCTGAAAACAGGTTGATCGTTGGATGTTTATCCCAACCTAATGGGAAAGTTAACGTTTCATTAAAGGTTGAGTCGTCTTGCCAATCATCGGCAATATCAACGAACACTTCTGGAAGAAAACTTGTCCACACATCTTCTAAATAATCAACTTCCAGTTCAATGCTCACTCCACAGGCTGGAAGTCCGGTTATTTGACGCATTTCGAAATTAGTTCCGATTTCTAATTCACCCCAGCCTACTTCATCATAAGCCCATGGGTTAAGGTCAAAAAAATTATTCACTTTTTCTTTTTCCCAAAAATTCAAGGTGTCATACATTATTTCGCGATTTGCTTCAGATTGACTATGATATTTCCGCGCAAATTCCCAATCAAGTTGATACCTTCTTGCAGGTTTTAAACTAAAATCATTACCCGTAAGTTTATTTCCAATCAAACTAATCGGATAGGCGGTATAAATCAGGTCTCCTCCACCATTTCCAACCGGCCAACCCCATTCATCTAATAGGAACCAGTTATGGTCATAGGCATAAGAAATCAATCGGTTTGCGATTTGTTGGGCTTCGTTTTTGATGTTCATCACGGGTAAATCAGGTTGTGGCTGGACATATACATCATCTTCCAATAAGTGATCGATTATGGTAATCCCCACCAATAAAGAGGTCATTTGGTCTAAGCTGGGTGTAGAATGATCATCTGTTTCATACCTTGAAATATTACCGCCTTCATTTAAGCGAGCGGTGTTATTGGTAATGTACCGATCCCCCTCATTACAGCTACAATCCATTTTTTGACCTGACCAGTTTAGCCACATGTCTTCTCCTGCGTCGTCGCGCAAATAAAAGCCGTTGAGATCTTCGCCTTTGACAACCGGTAATTGATTGTCATCGATACCGGAAATAAATAATTCTGCTTTCAAATCAGATCGGTTTATCGCATTGAGTGCATAGTACAATTCATTTAATGTGCTCGTAACATCCAGGCTCCGTTTTTTGAGCAATGCATATTCCGTTGCCAAAAAACCAATATAATGGCCTTGAAAGATCATACCATCTCCCCAGCGTACCGTGCCTTTGTTTGGGCCGTCTCCGGCATTGTCTTTACAGGCGATTGGGCGTCGTGTAGCAATGGGGATACTTTCTCCCTCGCTTGGTCCAATTTTTATAAAATCCCGACGGAAATTATTCCGGAATTTCCAATATTTTTTTTGATTGAGATCATCCGTTTGTGCGAAAATTAGGGCACAAAACATGAACATAACGCTCAACAGCATTACCTTTTTCATAAGTTTTAATTTTTAGTTTATTTATTTAGCTGGGAGACTGAATAGCTGATTAGATTCCAGACCTGATTACTGTCAATTAGTTCTTTGCGAATTAGGCCAACGTTGCCCGCATAATAGTGAATGGTAGGTTGCGACTCTTCGATCAATGTGTGATCTTCTCTAATTTTTATAACTTCTTTAAATTGAAATTCAGCTATTTCATAGGTATAGAAAGTTGAATCGATGTGAATGTAGCTGCCAACTATTGAAGCCCCACCATTGTTTGGCTGAGAATAACCTTCCATAGGATAAAAAAGGAAGCAGTATGATTCACCAACATAATCACCTGATTTAGTTTTAGCTTTTTTTACAGAAGTGGATCGGATCGATTTTTTCACCAAATTATCATCACCAACAGGAATTGCAGAACTCGTCCACTGAGGGTAGTTATAGCCATCATACGAGCTATTCAGTATCGTTGAAAACTGGTAAGAACCCGTATCCGACCATGACGAGGTTACAATCAATGTATCCCTTTGACCGGTATTTTCTTCTTCATAGACCCATCTGGAGCCTACGTCAAAATAAAACCAATCTTTCACCATGCGGATATCCACACATTCGTCGGGGTACTGTTCACAGAAAGGAATCTGATCATCCTTTCGACATGCCCATAATAATGGTAAAGCCATTAATAATAATGTCCACTTTTTCATACTTCTTATTTTTTGGGTTAATGAATTTCTCAATTCATTCATAAACCAAAAATAGTTTATTTTAAGCCAAAAGGCAATTCAGCCAAGGCCCGTTAAGTCACGTTTTTACGACGCCTTTAATGCCAATAAAATGTAAGTAAGAGCAGTTTTGGGTTTTCTTTAACGATAAGCGAAATGCTTTTTATCGTTCGTGTAGTAATCTTAATTTAAATTTTTTAAAATCTCAGTAAATAATGAGTATTCGGTTTGAGATATTTAGTATTCGGTTTTTGGGCTATTTAATATTATTTATTTAGCTGGGAGACTGAATAATGAATAAGGTTCCAGACCTGATTACTGTCAATTAGTTCTTTTCGAATCAGGCCAACGTTGGCCGCATAATAGTGAATGGTAGGTTGCGACTCTTCGATCAATGTGTGATCTTCTCTAATTTTTATAACTTCTTTAAATTGAGATTCAGCTATTTCATAGGTATAGAAAGTTGAATCGATGTGAATGTAGCTGCCAACTATTGAAGCCCCACCATTGTTTGGCTGAGAATAACCTTCCATAGGATAAAAAAGGAAGCAGTAT
>JAURQI010000149.1 GCA_030836155.1 Crocinitomix sp. | reverse complement strand
CCAGTCTTTTGGATATACAAAATTAGCATGACTAACGGTCTCTTTTTCTGAAAATTGAAGGTAGCCCCATTTTTCAGGAGCGTGCATATTAATCATAGTTTGATTGCTCCAAACCCAATTGTATTCAGGTAATAATTGCTGTGTTGCTGGATCGCGTTTTTTTTGATATTGTCCATCAACTAATTCAAAGTCCCAATTGACTCTCGAAAAGTTAATTCGCCACTGCTCTCCATCAACGGGATAAGTTCGTGGTTTATTTTTCAGCATAACAAAGGGTTGAAGTGGTATGGCCATTTCTAAAGACCAACCTCGATCGTTATCCTTTGGATTGTTCAATGTCCCATCAATAGAAACTGCTGTTTGGATTCCAGGAATGTCCCATTGCGTATTGTATTTACCTCCTGTACGATATGGTTTACTTAACAATAAATCCCAAACAGCATTTTGAGCATTTACTTCTATTTCACCATAATTTCGCGTGTCTCCGGATGGATCAATAAAGACTTCAAAATCGTTATTATAATACATGGTCGCGTCGCGATCAGTAATGTCTCCCCAAACGTGTGGTTCTTCCATTTCCGCGTATACGTAGAGAAAGACACTATCCCAAAGCATTTTTATACGGGTCCGGTATTTGGGTTTTTTAATTCCTTCAATATCGATAAAATCATCAGTCCAAGTGGCGTTATTCCAAACTTCTTCCTTCAATTCCCCATCGATTTTAATGACGTTTTCAGCTTTAGCAACAACATAGTGTTTAGGCTTAACTATGTCCTTAGTTAAATTTAGGGATACAACTGGCCCTTGTCCAAAAGCAGAAGAGAAAAAGACAATAGTCAGGATCAAAAGAAATGGAATAGGTCTATTTTTTATCTGTACTGATTTCATCTTTTTGAATATATCGTGTGATGTACTTGACCCCAATATAAAATGGAATGGTGTCAATGAGTGCGGTTAATGCTTTAAAAGAATAACTTGCCATTATGAAATAGAGCAGCGGATGCGTTAAGTCGCCTACGGCATCTTTTGGTAATGCATCTGCATAATAATGGGTGATGAGAATAACAGCTGTTGAATCGACCAATTGACTAACCAAGGTCGAACCGTTATTTCGAAGCCATAAATATTTCCCATTGGTGATCTCTTTTAAATAATGAAAGACATGCACATCCACAAATTGCGCAGAGACATAAGCAATCATACTGGCTGAGGTGGCGGCAAAAGTGGCTGTTCTGACTTCATAAAAAACCCATCCATTAGAATCGCGGATAATTTCACCTGCATCGTTCAACGCTGGACCTGGGGGTAAAACACCACCTAGCCATAAGATAAACAGCACCCATAAATTAAGGATTAGACCAACCCAAACGACCATGTTGGCGCGTTTTTTACCGTAGATTTCACTAATAAAGTCGGTGCATAAAAAAGTAATCGGGTAGGCCAATACACCAACGGCAATCGGAAACGGAATTTCGGATCCAAATAAAGAAAAATCGAGTGAAATAAATTTGGTGATTCCCAGGATGTTCAACATGGTCAATGAGCCCAGAAATAATCCGGCTAGCACCATAAAGACCCATTCAGATCGTCTATTTTTTCGTTCTACTGCGAACATGCAGCACGAAGATAAGTGATATTATTCAACTAAACCGACGTTCACATCATCTACATACATGACATGAGGGCTATCTTGTGAGTTTGCTGTAATTCCAAATTCAATTTGGCTATACCCTCCTTTAGTTCCTTGCTGAAAATAGAGAATATCCTGAGGCAACGTTTGCCAATCACTTTGTTCAATGATCAGGACATCATCTTGCCAAACCTTAATAAAACCTTTTTTCTTACGCGATAATTTGGTTTCAAACGCAATATGAACCCATTGGTCTCTTGGATACGGAATTGCTGTTTCATCGGGTTGATGAATATTAGGATTGGGATATTTGTGCTCTACTGTGATTTGGTCATCGACGAGCGCTAATCGTATACCAGGCCCTGCACCAACAGGTGTCGATTCCTCTAAGTCAAATAGAAATAGCCATTGTGCTGATTCATTTCCTTCCAGATACATCCAGAAATCGACATGAACGGTCTCATCTTCCCAGAAGGCCATGAATTGCTTATTAATAGAGCATTTAGAGGCATTTCCATCCGCGCCGGCAGCACATTCGAATTTAACCGATTTTGATCCAGTGTGAACGGTGTTTGTGTCGATCGTAATATCATTTTCGTCACGGGTCAATTGAAAAAATGACCATAATTCATTCTCGCCATCTTGAAGATCCTCTTTGGTATCATAAGCTTCAAAATCATCGAAATAGGTGTCTGGGCCATCAAAAATCTCCTCTTTATTACAAGATATAAGAAGTGCTATGGCAACTATGTATAAGATCTTTTTCATAATTGATATCCAAAGGTTAATCCAGCCCAATTTTCCCATTGAAAATTGAAGAGATAAGAGACAATAGGGGTATAAGCCGCCCGCAAATAATAACGCTTATCAGTGGGCTCAAAACGATAACCCATACTCAAAGGCATTCTGATATATCCTGACCCACGAGTCGTGATGGTTATAGCTTGACCAATTCCGAGGTCTGCATAATGGCCATTTCCGCCCCATTTGGATTGGAACATAATTGGGAAGATGATGGCCGTACCGTTATTTACGTCAACCGGCGCAAAGCTGATTCCATAGCGCATGTAAAAATGATCTGACCCAAAAGATTGGAAGACTTTTTCGTAGTTGAACGAAGCTATTCCTCCACTTCCCGCTAATTCAAACGAAACATACTTTCCCGATTGTGCAGAAACCGAATGGACCACTGCCATCAATAGGAATGATAATAAGCATTTTTTCATAGGTTAATTGAGATTTAACTGTTCTCAAGTTAAGTATAATCCTTTGAAAACAAAAGACCTGCTCTTCGGCAATCGAAAGAGCAGGTCTTTATTTCACTATTAAACCAGATTTTAAAGGAGTGATTCGCGCACGGTTAACGTTTGCCAATCACTCCTTGCAGTTTGGTTGCTACTGCAATATTATTTGACTTTTGCCATCGGGTTTGACAATCCTTCCCAATCGACCAAATGCATTTTCATAGAGCCGACTTTAATATCCGCTTTTGCCATGATTGGAATCTTGTTTTCGTCATCTGTAATCCATACCGTCAGGTCTTTTTCGCTGTTAAACACACGTCCTTCTTGCACGACAGGAGCGAATTTATGACAACGAAACTTACCATTACGGGTACGAATAACTTCTTTTCCTAAGTATTTAATTTTTGTTGGATACAATTCATCATCTAAGAAGATGTTTACCAAAAAAGTTTCTCCTTTTTTTGCATTATCGTAATCCATAGTGCGGGCATAATAGAATGCCGAGATCATATCTTGAACAGCACTTGGAACACTAAATTCTTTTCCTTCACCATTATCCACTTTATTCTGGTGCTGTTTGAACGTATAATCTTGATTAATTTTATAACCACCTTCATCTACACGACGAATAAAGACCCAGGGAAATAAACCCTGTGCATCAATGTAAGATTCATATCGGTCATTGACCTTATAAAACCACTCGAATGCAGAGATTGTTTTTCCTATTCCTCGTACACGCCATAATTTACGGCCATGTACTTGCTTATCTACTTCGTCCACGGTCAGTGTTGCTTCTCCAGCATCAAAGATTCCATAAGAAAGTCGATACACTAGTTTTTCTCCCGGTGCAAAGGCGCTATTTGGTCGTGTATTAAACGACATCGCTTCGTTTGTTTCCGGATTTTCGATTACCGCAGGCTCAACTTCAGTTGCGTGACTGCTTAAAAGTGCCGCCAAGGCCAAAAAGCTTATTCCAATTTTTTTCATCACTATAATTTTAAAGGTTTAATAATGTGTTCGCATTGAACAACACTGGAAGAAAATCAAATTTCTTGCCAAACTGATTTTTTGCCTATTTTCCTGAGGTTTTAACCTGTTGAAAACCGAAAATATATTTCTAACCTTTATAAAACGTAATGATCGTCAAAGAGAAGCAAATCATGAAGCGATTAAGGCCTTCTCGAAAGTAAAAGCATAAAAAGTTTGTGAATACAAGGAAATATCCTTATGTTTAAAGACAGAGTAAGTAGTTTTTTTCATTTCAAAGTTTATAAGTCCGACGCACATATGTGCGTTCGGGCTTATTTTTTTGGAGTATTCTCCACTACTTGTAATACATCACGTACGGAAATGGATAAGGGTTGGGTCAATTCCATATTTTTTTTATCTTCTAAAATATCCACCTGATCTCCTAATGGTTTCCAACGTCCTGGATGAATGGGTTTAATGGCAGAAAAGAGCCCGATGGCATGTCGATTTGTAATTCCCGCAATATGCAGAGGGCCTGTACTAGCTGCGACCAATACATCAGCTGCAGCGATAAAAGCGATTAACTCATCTAAGGTCATTTTCCCTGTTAAGTCAACCATATTGTTCTGATCTGGAATATCAGCACGAAACAATAGTCCTTCCTTTTCGGTACCCGTAAAAAAGACCGTAAACTTTTTTGGATCTAGTGTTCGAGCCAATTCCATAAAATTAGGCACACCCCACTCTTTGGCGCTACCCTGCGATTTTGGATGCAGAATGACGGATGTTTTATGAGGATCAATGAGCTTACCAAAATTATCTGGCAGACTCGGAATTTTACTAAATCCAATATAGTCGTTCAATAGATTTAACGAATAGTCAGATCCAATTCTCAAAGGGGAGAGCAGCTTTGTATTTAATTGCGCTTCATGTAGCGGACTCCGTTTTCTGGTAAAAGATGGTCGATAATTACAGGTGAACCAATGATATAATCGGTGGGAGGTTCCAATTCTATTTTTAATACCAGCTTTTTTAGCCAATCGGGCCAATTCTTTACGCGGAAAAACGTGAATAAAAACATCGACTTCTTTCTCTGCTAGCCAGACAATTTGTTCTTCTGTATGTTTTTTTTCTATTTCAGCCCATTCCCAAACTTCATCGATGTGTTCAGAACAAGAAATAATGGGTTTAGTATAAGTATTGCCCAGAAAGATGATATGCGCATTTGGAAAACGTTCTTTTAAAATACCAGCTAACGGCAATGTCAAAACAACATCACCAATGCTGTCCGTTCTACTGATAACAATCTTATTTGGATTCTTTATCATCTCTTAAAAGGCGATTGATTTTATGATATTTTAACCAAGCAGCATAGCTTGATTTTTTGCTGATAATCCACCCTTCTTTGCCGTCTAAAAAACCTAATTTAATAAAATAGCATTTGACGAATTTGAGAAATGCACTGAGGTAAGCTTGACCAAAAAAAGGTTTTTTCCCTTTTTCTACAAAGGCCTTTGCGGCAATATTGGTAAAGTACTCGATTTGTTTATCGTGATCGTCTGGATGATGATAGCTATAGTGCAGGATGTCTCCTTTGATAAAACCAACGGTTGCATCTTGATCAAATAATTTAAACTCATCATGCGGGTTTTCACCTGTCCAATGGCCTTTTTCATTATTCCATAATCGGAGTTTGGTGTCGGGATACCAGCCGGTTTGATGAATCCATTTTCCGCAATAATTTGTTAAACGGTTCATTTTGTAGCCATCATGTTCCCAATTCTTTTTAATAGACAGGATTGATTCACGTAAGGTGTCGTCCAAAGCTTCATCTGCATCTAAAGAGAGGACATAAGGAAAACTAACTTGTTCTCTTGCCCAATTCTTTTGTTCAATATGTCCGTCAAATGCGTGCGGAATAAATCTCACTCCATATTCATTGCAGATTTCTTCTGTCTTATCTTTTGAAAAGCTGTCCACAACCACAATCTCATCGGCTATCCCTT
>JAURQI010000148.1 GCA_030836155.1 Crocinitomix sp. | reverse complement strand
TTTTTTGCTCTGTTTCAGGATTCAAAGTCGTAATCGAAGATTGCGCAAACAAAAAATTCAATGAAAATAAAAAGACGAAGAAGAAACAATTTTTTAAATTAAGTGTCATATTTTTTTTGCGTTACTCACGTAAATATAGCCATTATTGTCATAAGTACAATAAGTGTTTACGATAATTTATCTTCCTTCTGGGTTTACGGACAAAAGCTAAACTCAATTAACTTATTGTCCTTTTGACACTATTTAATTATATTCGTACACTTTGAAATCTATTTTTTTAAGATAAATTACAAAGCTTTATAGGATTTTCGTGCGATTCCGTTCATTCCAAACGATCGAAAGCTCACAACTTATGTAAACCATAAACCGAACAGCATTATGATTCAAAATAGATATTTATTACTAATTACTTGTGTATCTGCCTTGGGTGGACTACTGTTTGGATATGATACAGGAGTAATAAATGGTACACAATATTATTTAACCAAATACTTTGAGCTTAACTCAGAAATGCAAGGCTTCGTTGTAGGTAGTGCATTAATTGGGTGTCTGGTAGGCGCATTAGTAGCAGCACCGTTAAGCATTAAACTTGGTCGAAAAAACTCTTTAATATTATCTGCTCTATTATTTACTTTATCCGCATGGGGGTCGGGGCTTCCAGGCCTACTGGATATAATCCTTCAGTATCAATATGGCTTTATGCCCGAGCCTATCCCGCTAATAATCGTTTTCCGTATAATTGGTGGTCTTGGAATTGGAATAGCATCCATGAATGCTCCACTATACATTGCTGAAATTGCACCAGCTGCTAAAAGAGGTCGTTTGGTAACCTATTATCAGATGGCTGTTGTCATTGGATTTTTTGTTGTCTTTTTAGCCACTTATTTTATTGATAGCAACCTAACTGAGCAAGCAAATATTGAATATGGTTGGCGTCAAATGTTTTGGTCTGAATTGATTCCGAGCATCCTCTTTTTAGGACTTTTGTTTATCGTTCCGAAAAGTCCCCGCTGGTTAGTATTAAATGGTCAAACAGAAGAAGCATCAAAAGTATTACAAAAAATACATGGTGAAGAAATGGCAAAAGCAGAAGGCGAAGCCATTATGAAAGAAGCGGCAACACTTAAAGAAAAGCTAAAGATTTCTGACTTTACCAAACTGGCATTGGTCATCATACTAATCGGATCTGTTTTATCCATGCTGCAGCAGTTCACAGGAATAAACGCCGTATTATATTATGGCGCAGATATTTTTGAAAAGGCATTAGGTTTTGGTAAAGAGGATATTTTAATGCAGCAGGTCTTATTAGCGTTCGTAAACCTTGTATTTACCTTTGTTGCTATGTTTACAATTGACAAATTAGGTCGAAAACCTCTAATTTATGCAGGGTCAGCTGGAATGTTAATTGGTTTTTTATTACTCGGAATCACACTACAACAGCAAGCTGTAGGATTTTTATCTTTGTTAGGCGTACTCATTTTTATCGGATCATTTGCTATGTCAATGGGGCCTATAGTATGGGTTATGTTGTCGGAAATGTTTCCAAATAAGATTCGCAGTGTAGCCATGGCAGTAGCGGTTTCGGCGCAGTGGGCGGCCAATTATTTTGTGGCACAGACCTTCCCAATGGTTATGAGTAGCGAAACAAATAACGGTCCATTCTGGAACGGGTCTTTGCCTTATTTCATCTTTATCCTGTTTATTGTTTTCATTATCATATTTACCTTTAAATTCATTCCTGAAACAAAAGGTAAATCCCTGGAAGAATTGGAAAACGTTTGGAAAAAGAAAAAGTCTCAATAGTGATCAGAAAAGCTATTCTATCATGAAATGAAGAAACAAAAACGGCATTCAAAATCTTAATGCCGTTTTTTATAATTATCTACTCCCTTAAATGTAAACCAATTTACAGCTCATTTATATGTCGTGCGAGATCTACAAGCTTGCTTGAATAACCAAATTCGTTATCATACCAACCGACAATTTTGAAAAAGGTTGGATTTAGTTCTATTCCGGCATTTGCATCAAATGTGCATACATGAGCGTTACCCACAAAGTCTTGCGAAACCACTTCGGACTCCGAATAGTCCAAGATTCCGGAAAGCGACCCAAATGCTGCATTTTTAAACGCAGTTTTAATTGCTTCATAAGAGGTCGCTTGATTTAATTTCACAGTTAAATCCACAACAGAAACATTTGCCGTTGGCACCCTGAAAGCCATTCCAGTTATTTTCCCGTTGAGTTCAGGAATTATTTTACCCACTGCTTTTGCTGCACCAGTAGACGAAGGAATGATATTATTAAGTGCCGAGCGACCAAGGCGGTAATTCTTATTTGACGGACTATCAACTGTAAACTGAGTAGAAGTGGTAGCATGAACGGTTGTCATGAGGGCCTCAGTAATTCCGAATTGATCCTCTAGCACCTTAACCATTGGTGCAAGGCAATTTGTGGTGCAAGACGCATTGGAAACGATTTGAATTGAAGGTGATAAGGAGGTATGATTAATCCCCATAACGACCATAGGTATGTCAGACGAAGGAGCAGATACAACTACCTTTTTCGCACCCGCTTTTAAGTGTTTTTTGGCTGTATCCTGGGTTTTAAATAAACCTGTACACTCGGCCACAACATCTACATTGACGGCATCCCATTTTAAATCTTCCGGGTTTCGTTCGGCTGTAACGCGAATTCGTTTACCATCCACAATTAAATCGCCATCCAGCGTCTCAATCACACCGGGGTAATTTCCATGAACTGAATCATAGTTCAGAAGATATGCCAAGTGGTCGACATCCAATAAATCATTAATTCCCACAACTTGAATATCAGCTTGCTTCATAGCCACTCGAAAAACAAGTCGGCCAATTCGTCCAAATCCATTAATACCTATTTTCAACTTCTCCACAATTCTTTATTTAATTCTTTCCTAATTCCATTTTTAGGCGATCTATTACATCAACCTCAACAACATCTATTCCTTTATCTTCTGCAATAAGCAATGACAACCAATCTAAAAAATGAATCGTGTAAAGAGCTTGTTCAATCGGATTTTTTCCAACGGCATGAAATTTTGACACATCAGATGATTTGGAACGCACAATCATTTCAGTTAAGTCAAGTCGTTTGCTGTTTTTAGAAAACTCAAAATCATTTCGAACAAAAACGGGAAATAGATTGGATGGTTTTTTTGCCCAACCCACAATTTCATTATGATTTAATTCTGGAATTACATTGTAAAACGCCAACTCTTTGCTGTTCTCATTTATTTGTTGACATCCTCTGATCACAACGGGCCTAAACCCTTCCTCGGCATAGAATAATATATTGTTACCACGGGCAATTTCCATGAGAGAACGTGCCGATTGAATAATTTCGGATTGAGAAGAAATTAAAAGATTCGCAGCTTTTGCCACATGATCTTTAACTGGTTCCTTCAGCACACCACTTTGATCAAAAACTTCAAGTAATTGAATCAAAGGATAAGCTAGCGCCGAGCGTGGAGGAAGTCCTCCAGGAATTCTAACAAATGTATCGCCTGATTCATTCAATAAGTTTTCTAACATTCCACCACTCGATATTCCCACAACCATGGCATTCGAATCAATCGCCTCATTAACAGCATGTAATGTCTCTTCAGTGTTTCCTGAATAGGAACAGGCTATTACCAAAGAGTTTTCTCCAGCATAATATGGTATTCGGTAATTATGACAAACATGAATCGGAACAAGGGATGAATTAAATAACCAGGATTTAACAATTTCCCCTCCTATTCCAGAACCACCCAGACCACATATGATCACATTTTGAATTTCTCTTGTGAAGTTTAAACTATAACCTCTTGAAATCATAAGGCTTTCCTGAAGTTGCTTAGGGAAATTTTGAATTAAGTTTCTCATCATAAATTTTCTTTTTTAATAGCGTCAACAAGACACTAAGTTAATTGTTGTTTGTTTGCCCTCCTAAAATACCATGTTTAATTAATGTTAAGATTAGTTATTCTCCCGAATTTAAAGAGATGATTCCTTCTCTCTTAAATGATATTCCACTAAACTCCTTAAAGGCTTTCTAATAATTGTGCCAATTTCTATCTCATTTGCGTTACAAATAATTCTCAGCTCATCACTGAGTAAACATGCCATAGAACCCACAAAGTTCACCTGGGTTTCTTTATAGTTTTCATAACATTTCACATGAATGTCAATAAATTGTTGAATTCCATCCGCTATAACATTCTGACAATATTTTAGTTCTTTATGGCGAATTAAAATAGGCATGAACGAGGCAATGTAGACGTTTGCATCCGGCTTTCGGTAAACATTTTCAACTATGACCTCTTTGTTCAGACCCAGATCATTTAATTCATCTAACATTGGTGCAGGCAATCTTTTGTATAGAAAATCGGCTAATATTCTTTTTCCAAAAAAACAGCCACTTCCCTCATCTCCAAGGATATGCCCAACTGCCGGCACCGCTTCATAAAGATCTTTTCCATTAAAATAGCATGAATTTGATCCGGTTCCAAGAATACAGGCAATTTCCGGAACGCCAGAATAACACGCATAAGCACAGGCCATTAGATCATGATCAATTGTAATGTGTGCATTTCTAAAATAGCTCGAAAGTCCCGATCGTATTATCGCATTCAATTCTGGAATAGAACATCCCGCTCCATAAAAATAGACCGCTTCCACTTCATTTTTTATTGAAGCCAGATCATAATTCCCATTTAATTCATGCAAAATATCTTCTTTTTTGTGGAAATAAGGGTTGAATCCTTTTGTTACAAATGTTGCCTCATTCCCTTTGTCTACAAGCATCCAATCAGCTTTTGTTGAACCGCTCTCTACTACTAATACCATAATTATTATCTTTGCTTAGTGTCATTTTGACATTTTGCTAATTTACATATTTCTTTTTTTATATTTGATTATGAATTATAATTATGAGCACGATCTTAACAAAGGAATATCCGTCGACTGTGTTATTTTCGGGTTTGATTTTGAAAAATTAAAGGTGCTGGTTATCCGAAGAAAACCTGTTGAAAACATCTCAGAGAGTCTAGTTTCGCTTCCGGGAGATTTAATATTTAATGATGAAAATTTGGATCAAGCTGCACAACGAGTTTTAAAAGAACTCACCGATCTTGAAAATATTTATCTTGAACAACTCGGAGCCTTTGGAGATCTTGACCGACTATCCAAGCCGTCAGACATAGCTTGGTTACGTTCAAATCGAGCACAACCGGAAGCTCGTGTTATTACAGTAGCATACTACGCCCTAGTGAATTTAAATGCCTTTGATCCAAAACCTTCGAACTTTGCCGAATCTGTAAGCTGGGAACCTGTAGAGGATATTAAATCTATGGCTTTCGATCATCTGGAAATATTTAACAAAGCACGAGAAGAACTCTATCGCAAATTAAAAATTCAACCTATCGGATTCAATTTGTTGCCTAAAAAGTTTACCCTCTCACAACTGCACAAACTGTACGAAGCTATTGTGGGTCGTGAATTGGATAAACGGAATTTTAGACGAAAAATGATCAAACTTGAGATTGTGAAAAAGCTGGATGAAAAGCAAAAAGGCGTTCCCCACAAGCCCTCTAATTTCTATGAATTCCATGTAGAAAACTATAAAAGATTGGTAAATAAAGGGTTCGATAATTTCGGTTTCTAGAAAATAATTCTATTCAGTTAGTGTCTTTTTGACATAAAGGCTTTATCTTCGTGGTTAGATTCTTGTCATTATTTAATTAAAACCTGTAAATGAGCACACGACAAATTAAACCTTTTAACGCAATCATTTTTGGGGGTGATGGCGATCTCTCAAAACGAAAAATCATTCCTGCATTTTTTAATCGATTTATTGATTGTCAGTTGAATATGTCTTTCAAAATTATATGTGTTTCAAGAAAGTCTGATGATGAAGCAGCGTTTAAAAAAGAACTGATGACATTCATTGCTGCCTCAGTTGATAACGAAATTCAACCCGATAAGCAAAATGAATTTTTAGCACATGTAGAGTTACTAAAAATCCCTGAGACAACCGTAAAAGACTACTCGCAACTTGCGAAAATACTTAGAAGTCAAAGTGAATGGCAAAGGGTGTTTTACTTATCGGTTCCCTCCACGGCATTTGGTGAGATTTGTAAAACCCTAAAAGCTTCTAGCCTGATTAATCACATGAGTAAGGTCGTGCTCGAAAAACCACTTGGAAACAGTCTTAAATCAAGTAAAGAAATTAACGCCACCATCTCCAAAGCATTTAAGGAAAAACAGGTATTTAGAATTGACCATTACCTCGGAAAAGAAACGGTTCAGAACATCATGGTATTACGTTTTGCAAATCATCTTTTTGAACGCGCCTGGAATGCCGAAAATATAGAAAGTGTGCAAATCACCGTGGCGGAACGTCTTGGCGTTGAGAAAAGAGCTGGTTATTACGACAAAACTGGGGCCTTGCTCGATATGGTTCAAAATCACCTGCTTCAAATTCTCTGTTTGGTGGCTATGGAACCCCCTTCTAATCTAAAACCAGATACGGTTCGAAACGAAAAATTAAAGGTGCTGGAATCGCTACGTTTTTTTACGAAAAATAACGTTCAAAACAATGTGGTTAAAGGACAATACACACGCGGAACAATTGATGAAGACAAGGTGAATTCTTATTTGGAGGATATTGAAGAATATAATTCGGAGACTGAAACCTTCGTCGCGATTAAAACATATATAGATAACTGGCGCTGGAAAAACACTCCTTTTTATCTGAGAACCGGTAAGCGCATGAAAAAACGCTATTCAGATGTGGTGATTAACTTTAAAACCATGCCGCATAATATTTTTCCGGACTCAAAGCACCCTTTGAAAAACAAGCTAATCATCCGCTTGCAGCCGGAGGAAAGAATTGAATTGGTTCAATTGAGTAAAATACCAGGACCGGGTGGTTATCGTTTCAAACCAATTTCTTTAAAATTGGATTTTGTCGATTCTTTTAACGAACGAATGCCGGATGCATACGAACGACTAATTATTGATATTTTAAGAGGAAACCAAACCCTGTTCATGCGCCATGACGAATTGGAAGCCGCATGGAAATGGATTGAATCAATCAAGGCCGTTTGGAAAGAACTTCCCCTCAACTTATACGAATCGGGCACATGGGGGCCTGGAGACCAGGTTCTTGACAAAGCACATAAATGGCAAACTAACTAACATGAAAATTCTTGAATCAATATCAAAAAAAGAGTGGGAAGAAGAAGTGGTATCTGCCATATTAAATGACATTTCAACTATCAATGATGATGTGAACATTCTTCTTTCTGGAGGAAGCACTCCTGGTCCAATTTACCGTTCTCTTGATAGAAAATGCCAGGACATTTCAAAATTACGAATTGGATTAGTGGATGAACGCTTTGTGCACCCAAAGGATAAAGATAGTAATGAACGACTTCTAAGAAGTTGTTTTAATTCAAGGGATGAACGTGAGTATAACATTGTTGGAATGGTTAAAAATCGGGGTGATGAATCCGAAAATCTGGATTTGATTAAACCCCTTTACGCTCCCTTTATCAGGCAAACGGATATTGCTATTTTAGGAATGGGTGGTGACGGACATTTTGCATCCATTTTCCCAAACGATCCCAAATCGGATATTGCAAAATCAACTTCAGCCATTGATTTATACGCCACAAAATCACCAAACGATCCAAAAAGGAGAATCACGTGCAGTCTGGAGTTAATTGCAAATGCCGGAATTATTTACTTACTTATTTCCGGTGAACATAAATTATCTGTTCTAAAAGACATGGACAAGAACCTTCCAATTCACAATTTGTTACGAAGAAGGGATGATATTAAAGTATTTTATTTGACAACATGATGCATCAAAAGGTTAAAGAGATAACTGATCGAATAATTGCGAGAAGCGCTGACAAACGCTCGGCCTATCTCGCAATGATCAATAAAAATTTTGAAAGTTCGGTCAAGCGAAACAAGTTGAGCTGTGGAAATCTGGCCCATGGATTTGCTGGATGTGGTTCTACAGATAAAAAAATGTTGGCTGAAGGCGTACAACC
>JAURQI010000147.1 GCA_030836155.1 Crocinitomix sp. | reverse complement strand
AGCCCAATCTATTGGGGAGGTTCTACATTTTTTATGATCATGGATAGTCGTTTGCAGAACGAAAAAGAATGGCGTTTTACGGATTTAATTGATGCTTATCAATCTAATGGTAGATTAACGGATAAAAACCTCAAAGAGGTTATCGCTTCTTTCGATCTTATTCTAGATGATTCCTGGTGCCGCGAATTGCTAGTGACGTATCGCAATGAACCGAGTGTAAATGCAATGAAGCTTTACGATGAAAGATGAAGTGATTGAATACTCCAAAATTGCTGGCATTTCAATAGGTAAAGGACTGCTTGTAGGTATTATTGGTTTATTAGTTTGCTTGTTGGTTATCGGAGGTCTTGCTCCTCAAATATATGAGGTACTTTCAGATGCTGATTTAGGAGCAAGCGGCCATTCACCTGCAGTCATTTGGATTGTTCCTATCCTGCTATTTAAGGCTGATCCGATTATGACAATTGATGCATTTTTAGTACTGTTTTCAATAGTATGGATTATTCTTTTTGCATATCGAATCATCATTAAAACGGCAATTAGTAAGGCTTGGGAAAAGCAAGGCGTATTAAAAGCTATGTTTGAGAACCGAATTAGAAGGACGGCATTAAAAGTACTTGCAAGTCCTGACCGATGGGAGAAAGAAGTAGTATGGCCCAAGCTAAGAATTAAAATGCTACAAGCCAATGCCAAAGATCCCGATCGTTCTTGGCTAAAAAGAAAAGTATCCCGTTATATACTTCGAAAAATCGGTATGGAAAACGTCAATATGGATTTCACAAAAGAGGAGTATGCCAATCGCCTCGTGGACCGGGCTAATATTTTTATAGCAGAGCAGGTTACAATCGTTTATTGGCCTTATTATTTAAACTTACTGGTTTTAATTATCCTTCTTTTGATCTCGTTCTTTATTTGAAATGTGTTTTGATAAACCATTAACAGATTTTAACGCATTTTTTGGCTTAAATTTTGTTACTTCGTTAAACGAATGAAACGATTAATCATCTTCTTATTGTTTTGCTCTGTAATTTCTTACGGACAATCGAATGCAAATGACTCCTTAATAACGATTAAAGGTAGGGTAGTAGATACGACATATAATGTTGGTTTCTATAATTTAGTGGTGCTTAATAAATCGGTTGGTAAAGGTAATTTTGGGCAATATGATGGAACTTTTACGATATCCGTTAAAAAATCTGATACGATAGGTATTTCCGTTTCAGGGTATAAAACGATCTACTGGAGTTTTGCAGATAGCAGCTACCAAAGAGTATACAAGCCTAAGTTTTACTTAGAATCAATCGAGTACCAAAGTGAGGAAGTGGTGGTTGTGCCACTAAAAACATTGGAAGAACTGAAAGAAGAGCGTTCAAATATCTCAAAACGAGAAGTTCCAACGGTTACCGTTGCCAACGCTATTCAGAGTCCTATCACAGCCTTATACATGGCTTTTAGCAAACGTGAAAAGACCAAGCGTTTGGTGGCGGAAATGGAATATAAGGATCAGCAAGAAGATATCGTTCGTGAAATTCTTAGGGTTTATGTAAGTAATGATATTATTGATCTCGATCAGGATCAATTTGCAGAATTTATTCGTTTTTTGAACCTAAACATACAGTTCTTAAAAACGGCAACTGATTATGAACTCATTGTTTATATCAAAGGGAAGTACCAGCATTTTCAAAAAATTAATCAAGGTTTTTAAGAAAAAATGAACCCTTTTATTTATTTCTTGTACAGAAACCCAAATTGATACCTCATGGTAAAGCGTTTCTTAATTGTTATTTCCTTATTGACTAGTCTTGGCGGATATTCAGCAGAAGGTTCAATAGTGTCCGAGGAATTTAGATTAAAATCTAAAGCGGACTATATCATTATTTCTAATGCTCCTGCAATTGGGGTTCCGGGCAATAAGACACGTATTAAAGGAGTAGGCAAAACAAAAGATGGAGACTTTATAAAAGGTGCTTCAGTTGGAATCTTAGGTCAAGAGTATCCCTTGGTAACCGATGATGAAGGCAAATTTGAAATCATTGTTAATAGTACTGATACGGCTATTTATTATTATCACAGAGATTATCAAGAAATCTTAATCAATGAGATTGATTTTCAAGGTGGTCATGAAATTGTTATAGAAATCTTTCCTAAATCAAATAAGAAGCTCGAAAAGAGCGTTCCGGTTGTAGCTTATAAACCCGTTATTTATGTTTATGCGAAGGAACGGTTGGATGTTGATTTAAAACTTGAACCAAAAGGTAAATTAACCTTCACGTATCCGAAATACGAGAACGGTTGGTCGTTTAAGACTGGTAATAGCGGATCAATCCAAATAAACGATAAAACATATCCCTATTTGTTCTGGGAAGGTGAAATAGCGCTAGCGCTGAAACAAAGGCAGGGTGATGTGACCAAAGGGTTTTTGGTACAAACGGATTCAATCATTTCATTTTTTGAAAATCAATTAACAGCAGCTGGTCTCAACGACCGTGAAAGAGCAGACTTCATCACGTTTTGGGGGCCTCGCCTTCAAACATCACCCTTCGTAATGATTCAATTTTTAGTGGATGATGAGTACGCTGATCAAGTGGCGAGTATAGCAATGTCTCCTAATCCGGAAAGTATGAGGCGGATTTTTATGGTCTATACACCCTTTTTGTCAAAGCCTAAAATTAAACTTGAACCGCAAACTTTTAAACCGTTTAAACGAAAAGACTTCACCGTTATAGAGTGGGGTGGTTCTAAAATTAATCCCGTTGCCTTATGATCGCATCTCGATTCTTAATCATAATTTTCTTATTTATTGGTCTGACTGGTTATGCCGAGGACTTAGAGCTGATACTGTGGAATAAGTATGAAGTCGTTAAAACGGAAAAAAATGACAGTCTCAAAGAAGGGCAATGTCTGATAAAAGGACTTGCTGTGAATGTGGAAAACAAAAATCCGATAGTAGCCGGTTACTTCTCAGATGTAAATCATAAAAATAAAGTCACAACTAACGCTGATGGAAAGTTTAACTACTTGACCAATGAGGGGGGGGCTGCTATGTATTTTTACCATCCAGAATACGGTGAAATTATCATACCGAATAGCATCATTAAACCACAGTATAATGTAGAAATTAAGTTGTTAATGAAGTATCAATTGGAAGAAGTAGAGGTTGATAAACCGGTAATTTATTTGTATGCTAAAAAGAAAACACCGGTGAACATCGAACTTAAGCCAAAAGGAGATTTAACCTTTACATATCCAGTTTATAAGAATAAATGGGAGGTCAATGTTGGTCCAGATTCGATGGAGGTTGAAGGCAAAGCTTACCCTTATTTATTTTGGGAAGCAAAGCATAAACGCTTAAACTTTAAAGGCGATGAATTAGGAATGGATGGTTTTTATATTAAAACGGATTCAACGATACAGTTTCTCGAAGATCAGCTAAGTAAATTAGGGCTGAACAGAACAGAAACTACTGACTTTATTACGTACTGGGGTCCTCGTATTCAAGCGTATCCTTTTGCAGCGATTCAGTTTTGGGTTGACAATGATTATAACGAATATATCGCGGATATTGATGTTTCTCCGAAACCAGAAAGTAGCCGTAGAATATTTATGGTCTTTAAAGGGGTGAAGGAGGATATGAAAATTGACTATTTTAAACCACAAAACTTTAAGCCGATCAAGAGAACAGGTCTGACTTTAATAGAATGGGGTGGTGCAGAATTGTAGGATATAAATACTATCTTTAAGAAGATTCTTATTTATGGAGACAGATAATATCCAGCTTTACACGTATGACTCGAAAGATGTTGCTGAACACAAAGGGACACTTAATGATGAAATGCTCAATGAGTTAAGGACAACTAATGGTTCCAAAATCAAATGGATAAATTTTCACGGTTTTAATGAAAAAGAGAGTATTGAAGCTACTTTTAATGCCTTTGGTATTCACCGTTTAACGAAAGAGGATATTCTTCAATTGTCTGAAAGACCGAAGATTGAAGGTTATGATGATTATATTTTTGTGACACTCAAATGCCTACGTCCAGGCGTGAAAGCTGAAATTCAAGTGGAACAGATATCTTTTCTTCTATTTGAGAATACCTTGATTAGTTTTCAAGAACATGAAGGTGATTCTTTTGACGAGATTCGCAGTCGAATTACAGAAAATACAGGTGTTGTAAGGACTAAGGGGAGCGAATATTTGTTGTATTTGTTGATTACAAAGACCTTATTGGAATACGAGGAATACCTGTATATGATCGATAAAAAGATTGCTAATTTCACAGATAGTATCCGGAAAGATGTTCGAGCTGATTTATTCGATGAAATTGAAGAAACGAAAGAACTATTGCGAGATTTTAGAAGTGCATTACATCCTTTTCGAGATCAAGTTAACACACTAATCAATCTAGAAAGTAAGTTATTACCGCATTCTTCACGTCCTTATTTTAGTGACATGAAGGATAATATCCTTTTCAGTATAGATGAGATTGAAAATCAAAAGTCTGATCTGGATTCCCTGAGTAATTTGCTGTTTGGAAAGTTGTCTCAACGCAGTAATGAGATTATGCAATTCTTAACAATCGTTGCTTCGATTTTTATTCCGCTCACTTTTATAGCAGGCGTATACGGAATGAACTTTAAAAATATGCCCGAATTGCAAACAGACTATGGGTACTTTATCGTTGTTGGATTAATGATTGCAACGGCAATAGGTTTAATTCTTTATTTCCGAAAGAAAAAGTGGTTATAGGTACTTATTTGATACCGTGGTAGACAAATGCTGGCGGGATGTTTACAGCAACAAAACCTAGGTTTAATTTTCCGAATTTTAGTTCCAATAATTTTTTTGCATTCAGAGAATACTGGTACTGAACAAAAACACCGCCATCACGCAATACATCATGGGATTTAATAACGATTCGCTTTCTTATTTGATCCGGTATGACGGCGAGTGGAAGAGATGATAGAACAGCATCCACTTCTTTGACATGGTAGCGCGCTAAGATTTCATCTAAATTATCAGCACTCTCGCACAACAGAATGATGCGCTCATCATCAAATTTGTTTTTCAAAAACTCGTAAAACTTCTCGTTTAATTCAATCACAAAAATGCGACAATCTGGATGAGCTCGTTTTAATAACTCTTCTGTAAAGACACCAGTTCCGGGTCCTAGTTCTACAATATTTCGCGCATTGTTGAAATCGATTTTATCGCACATCTTTTTTACAAGAAACTTTGAACTGGGCGCCAAGGCTCCAACTTGTTTTCGTTCTTTGAAAAAAGTTTTCAGAAATTGACCTTTATGCTTGTTTACTTCTGTCATGTATCAACTGAGTGCTAACTGATCATCATTAAACACGCCATAAACTTTGCCTGATAGTTCTTGACCAATCAGCGGCGTGTTTTTTGACTTGGAAACAATCCAATTCGACGAAACTACTGTACTATTAGAAGTTGTAAAAAGTGTAAGATTTGCCTTGTTACCCGTTTTGATTTCAGCTTGTGGTAATCCATATATAGCGCGGGGCTGAGCCGAAATGGCCTTTATTTTCTCGGTAAGTGTTAATTCTTGAATTTGGTTTATCAAACAAAAGAAGGTCTGCAATCCAATCATACCAAAAGCAGCATGATCAAATTCCACCTCCTTGTTTTCAATATCTTCAGGTGTATGATCCGAGCAAATGCAATCTATTGTTCCATCTTTAATCCCCTGAATTAGAGCTAGACGATCATCTTCTGATCGCAAGGGTGGCATTACTTTATAAGCAGAATCAAACCCAAGTACCTCTTTTTCATTATAAACTAAATTGTGAAGATAAACATCTGCTGTTACCGCTAGACCTTCAGCTTTTGCTTTTCTGATCAGTTCAACACTTTCCTTTGTTGAGATACCTGTGAAATGCAATTTCCCACCCGTATAGCGGACGAGGTTTAAGTCACGCTCAATAGTCATGGATTCTGCCAAGGATGGAATCGCTTTTAAACCAGTCTTCACGGTTTCTTTTCCTTCGTGCACATAACCTTCACCAAAAATGCTTTGATCGAGAGGGAAGGTGATTACACGACTCTCAAAATTCTTGGTATAAAGCAATGCTCGATACATGATTCCGCCGCTAACGGTTGCATTATCATCTGTAAAACCTATTGCACCAGCCTGCTGTAGATCAAACATTTCAGCTAGGTTATCTCCCTTTCGCTGTTCCGTTAAAGTTGCATATGGATAGAGGTCAACAATATGTTGAGCAGCTTTCATTTTTACATATTCAATCTGCGATTTATTAGATAAAGGTGGAGTAGTGGCCGATCTTAATCCCACGGCAGTAAATCCTCCAATAGCCGCTGCTTTCAACCCTGAGTGAATATCCTCCTTAACTTCCTCTCCGGGGTCGCAGAAATGAACTCTAGCATCAAACCAACCGGTTGATACATGAAGGTTTTCTACTTCGATGGTTTGATCGGCGTCTTTATTGATGCTTGGTGCGATTTCAGAAATAATGCCATTTTCAATAAGAATATCCTGAGGAGCTGAATATGAGTTGCCCTCATCAACTATAGTGCACGATTTTAGAATTATTTTCATAGGTCCGCAGCGCTGTTTTAGCTTTTCCAAAGTTTTAACAATAGGATTTCTATCGCGATAAAAATTAGACCCAAAATTAGCAGAATTCTCCAGTATTCAGTTGCTTTGAGTTGATTAATTTGTACGTTTCCTGAATCACTTGTGTTAAATGCTTGTGCAGATTCCCAACCAATTTCAGCAAATTGGTTGGCCAACTCCTCTTCTGAAAATGTTTCAATATCTGATTCAGTGCGATTATAATTTAAGCCAATGATTTCATCAAAATCATTCAAGTTCGTCAGTTCATAGAAACCAGATACAGAAATATTGTTCTCCATTTGATTAAAGGTAATAGATTGACTACCATCATTCGTAACCACTTGGGGAATGATATCCATCTGATACGCGTCATTTTTCAAATGAATCGGGAATTTTTCATCGACCGGATTTTGCAAAGGGTAGTTTTCCATCTTGCCAATTGTCATAGATAAAGGCTTTTCAAATGAAGCGGTTTCAGCAATGCGCAAGAAAGTCGCAGCAAATAATGGATGTTTTTGAAAATTTGTGTAGCGGTCCAAAAAAGGCGTGGCTGATAAAAATATTCGTGCAGCTCCTTTCTTTTTATATACCAGGAAAGGTCGCTGCTCATTTGCACCAAATAATGTGATGAAATTTTGATTACCTTGTACTTCAAACGAATATCCTCCATAGGTTTCAGGTGATTTAAAATTCGATGGAGAAGTTTCAAAAACCCCTGTATATAATGGGTCATCCGAGTTGAAATAATTCAATTGAATCCGACTGCTGTCTCGCTTTCGTAGATTAGGTAAAAATTGATTTGACAAAAAGCTATTCCAGCTATTTAAATCCGTTTCTTTTCCAGGAATTAAACCTACCGAACCGCCGTTAGAGAGTGTATTATCTAATAAATCCTGTATTCCACTTGGAATCCGGTTCACATTGTGCATAAGAACCAATTCTTTGCCTTCAAAATCTTCTGGGGTTACATTTTCAATTGTCGTAGAGCTGGCATTATAATAAACATCGAGTCCATACAGTTGAGATAAATTATTCGTCGTATCTGTTCCAGAAACAATCAAAATATCAACCTTTTCTTTAATGGTATAGCTAAAATAATAGGCATCGTCAAAATACAATTGATTGGTTTTAACAACCGCTTTGCCTTGTTTGATCCCTGTTGTTTTATCAGTAAAAGAGATAATGGCATCAGCAAATGAATTAGCTGCTACTGAAATCCGTTTTGGAGCAGGTTGTTGTCCATCAATTGATAGGTTTACGGCTATTTCTTCTAAATCTTGATCCGATTGATTTCGCACACGAATGTGCGCTTCTACAGGTGAGTTTATTCGGTGAACCGGACTTTCAAACCAAACACTGTCTATTGAAATGTT
>JAURQI010000146.1 GCA_030836155.1 Crocinitomix sp. | reverse complement strand
TTGGCTGTTATATAGAGTGGGTTGGCTAATAGTCATACTATGGATAGAATTAATATGAAAAATCATAAAAACATACTGATTGCTGGAGGTTCTGGTTTTTTAGGACAGTCTTTAGAGAAACATCTGAAAAACCAAGGACATTTTGTGCAACACCTCTCGAGAAATCCAAAAGCGGCCAACCAGGTCAAATGGGATGGTCAAAATTTAGACAATTGGGTATTGGCCGTTGAATGGGCAGACGTGGTCATTAATTTGGCGGGCAAAAGTGTCGATTGTCGTTATACAAAAGCAAATAAAGCTGCTATTCTAAGTTCGCGAATTGATTCCACAACAGCTTTGCGCAAGGCGATTCAACACGCGGATGCAAAGCCAGAGGTTTGGCTAAATGCAAGTAGTGCGACCATTTATATCCATGCTGAAAAAGAGCAAATGACCGAGGATGAAGGAATCATTGGAGACGATTTTTCAATGAATGTTTGCAAAGATTGGGAGGGTGTTTTTTTCGAAGAAACACTGAATGTGACACGACGTGTGGCATTGCGAACAGGCATTGTTTTAGGTGAAGATGGCGGCGCTTTTCCAAAAATGAGAACATTGGCAAAATGGGGGATGGGTGGTCATCAAGGAGACGGCAATCAATTCATCAGCTGGATGCATATTGAAGATTTTTGCCGAGCAATTGATTTTATCATGACACATCAAGAAATTGTAGGTCCAATTAATTTAACGGCACCACGTCCCATTCGAAATAAAGAGTTTATGCAGCAGCTTCGTGTTGCACTTGGTAGAAGGTGGGGGATGAGTCAGCCAAAATGGTTGCTTGAATTGGGTGCCCGATTAATTGGCACAGAAACGGAACTATTACTGAAAAGCAGAAATGTCATTCCTGAGCGTCTGGTAGAATGTGGTTTTGATTTTAATTACACCAATGCCGAAGAAGCCATCCAAGCCCTAGAAGGTCGTGCTCCTATCCAACCGGTTTTGGTGCATTAAAAAAGCCCAATTATTCATCGTTTCTTAGATATAATGCCTGAAAATTTTTAGAAAGCTAGATTACTCGATGCGTTTTTAGTAACTTCAACCTTCTTGAATATCAGCTACATGAAATTTTCATTTTTAAAACGAAAAAAATTCTGGAAACGATTGATAATTCTCACGGTAATAGCCCCTGTGTTATTGTTTGCCGTGGTGGTTGGTGTGGTTTATTGGAAACAAGATGCCATTGTTCAAGAAGTCATCAGCACCTTTAACGAAGATTTTCGTGGTGAGATCGAAATTTTGGATAGTCATGTGTCCCCTTTTGAAAATTTCCCGTACATCAGTGTCGACTTGGATCATGTTAAAATTTATGAGACAAAAGAAGATCACGCCGAACCCGTTTTGGCCATTGATGATGTCTACGTTGGGTTTGATTTATGGACATTGCTCTCGGGTGATTATGACATCAAAGCCATCGAATTAAAAAAAGGATTTATCCATGTCATTCAACACAAGGACGGTGAGATTAATATTCTAAAGGCACTATCTCCAGTCAAAGAAATAGAAGACCCTGCTGAAGAGTTTCATATTCATCTCAAATCAATCGAGTTGATTGATATTGATATCTACAAATTAAATGAGGCCAATAACCTTATGGTAGAATCATTTATGGAGCATGCCGAAATGAATATGAAAACGGACGAAACACATATATTGGCTGGTTTAGAAGCTGAAATGGAGTTGAATGTAATTGTTGATGGGGATACCACCTTTTTTAAGCATAAAGAACTCATTATAAATAGCGATATGGAATATCGCAAAGCAGATGAACAGTTGATTATTCATCCTTCTGATTTGGAGTTAGAACATGCCATGTTCAAAGGGGATGGTGTGATTGATATTGCCGATGATTTTAATCTCAACCTCAATGTGCAGGGAGCCAAAGAAAACTTCGATATGTTCACAGCTTTTGCACCTGAGGAGATGCAGCCTGTCTTTGATCGTTATGATAATGCCGGAGAAATTGCATTTTTACTAAGGATTGTTGGAAAATCAAATGCCGAAGAAATTCCAATGGTCTATGCCACTTTTAGTTGTAAGGACGCTCATTTCACAAATAACCGATCCAATAAAAAGTTAGAAGATTTAAATTTTTCAGGGGTGTTTACCAATAATGGTTTACCGGGTGTTGAGAATTTAGAATTTACATTGAGTGATTTTAGTGCCCGCCCAGAGGCAGGAAATTTTAAAGCAAATCTTCACGTCATTGATTTTGGTTCACCGAATATCGAAATGACGTTAGATTCTGATTTTGACCTCGGTTTCTTGGCCACCTTTTTGGATCTAGACGGTTTATCCGATATGCACGGTAAAGTAGGGATGCACATGAAGTTCCATGATATTATTGACTTAGAACGACCAGAGCGTTCGATTGAAAAATTAAATGAAGCCTATTATGCCGAATTAACGATTGAGGATCTTGGGTTTGAATCAGAAAGTCTAGGTGTACCCTTAGATAAATTGAACACGCATGTTGTGATGGATGGCCATGCAGCAGAGGTTGAATATTTGATGATCAAAATGGGGAGATCTGATTTGGCTGTTTCGGGCCATATTTCAGATTTACCTGCTATTCTTCATCATTCTGATCAAGAGGTGGTTGCCGATTTGGCGGTTTCGTCTAAGCGGATTGATATTAAGGAATTGACGACGACCAAAGATACTTCTAACAAGCCCGTGGATGAACAGATCGATAACTTTGAGATGGACTTAAAATTTGTCAGTTCAGCGCGTAATTTTACTGAAAGTCCCAACCTGCCTAGAGGTGAATTTTTTATTGAGAATCTATTTGCCGATCTTCAGCATTACCCGCATACCTTCCATGATTTTCATGCCGACTTGTTTGTGGAGGATTCAAACTTTAGAATCATGGATTTTTCAGGATTTATTGATGAGACCGATTTTCATTTTGATGGTAAATTATACGAATATGTTCGCTGGATGGAAGCGCATCCAAAAGGAGATACCCGAATCGATTTTGACCTAACCTCTGACCAATTTCAATTGGAGGATATATTCTCTTATCAAGGCGAAAATTATGTGCCAGAGGATTATCGTCATGAAATTTTAAACGGACTTAAATTACACGGATCAGTGGAGTTACATTATAACGATGGATTCCGTTCAGCGGATTTGCGACTGACGGAAGTTGGTGCCAAAATGAAAATGCATCCATTTAAAGTCGAGAAAATTAACGGACGTTTCCATTATGAAGATGACCATATCGTCATGGAAGAAATGGCTGGTAAAATTGGAAGAAGTGTGTTTGAAGTTGATATGAATTATTATTTAGGAGAGGATGAAGCCATCAAAAAACGCGATAATCATTTTGGGATTCGAGCAAGTCGTTTAGATTTTGATCAGCTGTTTAGTTATGATGCCGATCCGCATGATTTGGCTAAAAATCCGGATGAGCACGAAGAGGTTTTTAACATCTACACCTTGCCTTTCTCAACCATGACCATCGATTTGGATATTGATAATCTAAATTACCATCGTTATCTGCTTTCCGATGTCCATGGTCGATTAAGAACCACCCCTGATCATTACGTATATGTGGATACGTTTAGGCTAAATGCAGCAGGCGGAAGAATGATGTTATCCGGGTATTTCAACGGTTCTAATAAAGATGAAATCTACTTCAGTCCGAACATGGTCGTTAAGGGTATGGACCTAGATAAACTCCTTTTTAAATTCGAGAATTTTGGACAAGACCATCTGGTTTCTGAGAACTTACATGGTACCTTGACCGCAAAAATCACAGGTAAAATACATATGCACCCCGACCTTATTCCGATCATTGATGATTCTGAAATCCACATGGATGTTGAGGTACTTAATGGTCGCCTAGTGAATTATGCACCGATTGTTGACCTTAAAGAATATTTTGTCGACAAGAATGTTTATGATGTTCGATTTGACACCCTGAAAAATCACATGGACATCAAAGATGGCGAAATGGTTATACCGAGCATGACTATCAATTCTACCCTTGGCTTAATGGTTATATCTGGAAGTCAAGATATGAACTATAATATGGACTATTATATCCGCGTTCCGTTGAAGTTAATTGCTGGAACAGGATTTAAAAAACTCTTCGGTAAAAATAAAGAAGAAGTAGACCCCGATCAAGTGGATGAAATTGATTACGAAGCCAAAGACAAGAGTATGCCTTTCTTAAACCTACACATTGTGGGTGATGAAGAAGATTATAAAGTTTCGATTGGCAAAGACAAAGGCAAATAAGAAAACAAATCTATCTTTGCTCTTATGAGTGAAGATCGCAAAAATTAAAGTTAGAAGAGCTGAACAGAATCTCTGTTGAAGAATTCAAAGAAGCACCTAAAACGCCTTTAATTATCATACTCGATAATATCCGAAGTTTAAATAATATTGGATCTGTTTTTCGCACGGCAGATGCCTTTCGCATTGAAAAAATATATCTCTGTGGAATCACAGCACAACCGCCACACCGCGATATACATAAGACAGCGCTCGGTGCAACCGATTCGGTGGAGTGGGAGCATGTGCCGGATACAGTAGATTTGATCCTTCGCTTAAACGAGGAAGGAGTTAAGACTTACGCCATTGAACAAGCCGAGAATGCGATTATGTTAGATGATTTTCAACCTCAATCAAATACGAAAACAGCCATTGTCATGGGCAACGAGGTCAAAGGCGTGCATCAAGACGCTATTTACGCTTGTACAGGTGTTATTGAAATTCCGCAAATTGGTACGAAACACTCCTTGAATATTTCAGTGTGCACTGGTGTTGTGGTGTGGGATTTGTTTAGTAAAATGAAAAGATGAAAGCAATACTCATAGGAGCAACAGGTTTAATCGGCAAAGCATTATTAAAAGTTTTACTGAAAGATGAGAAGGTCGAATCCGTCTTGGTAGTTAGTCGTCGTTCAACAGGTGAACAACATCCTAAACTAAAAGAAGAATTGGTTGATTTTGATCACTTAGAGCAGCGTCAGCCTATTTTTCAGGGAGATGTTTTGTTTTCAACTTTAGGTACAACCCTTAAAACAGCAGGTAGCAAAGAACGACAATGGGAGATTGATTATGATATGCAATATAACGCAGCGAATTTCTCAGCTATAAATGGTGTGGCTCAAATGGTATTATTGTCCAGCGCGGGTGCAGATGCCAAATCAAAGATGTTTTATCCTCGGATGAAAGGTCAATTGGATGAGGATATTCAAGACTTAGGATTTGATCAGGTAAAAATCATCCGTCCATCTATGCTTGCCGGTGATCGCCAAGAATTTCGGTGGTCAGAAAAAATCTTCACACCCATCATGTATGCTTTTTCGTGGATTCCGGGTATTCGAAAATACCGCCCAATAAAAGACCATATCGTTGCGCAAGCGATGCTCAATGCATCGCAGCTAAAAGCAGATAAACCGCCGTTTATTGAATTGGAGAATATCTTTCGCTTGGCTAAAAACCAACCGATTAAAACAAATCCTTAATCAGCTCTTCGTCAACTAAATTGGGTAGAGTTACTTTCAGTTGAGGTGTTCGCTCCATTTCACGTCTAATGGCAAAAATAGCACCCTCATTTCGTGCCCAACTTCTTCTCGCGATTCCATTATTGACATCCCAATGTAACATCATTTTTAGGCGTCGATCTGCATCAGCAGATCCATCAATTAACATACCGAATCCTCCATTGATGACTTCTCCCCAACCAACTCCACCACCATTGTGAATTGAGATCCAAGTTGCTCCACGGAAACCATCACCGATCACATTGTGGATGGCCATATCAGCTGTGAATTTAGAACCGTCGTAAATATTAGAAGTCTCGCGGAAAGGTGAATCCGTTCCTGAAACATCGTGGTGATCACGTCCTAACACAACCGGTCCGATTTTGCCTGCTTTAATCGCATTATTGAAGGCTTCAGCAATTTTGATACGACCTTCTGAATCCGCATACAAAATACGGGCTTGAGAACCTACCACTAATTTATTTTCTTGAGCTCCTTTAATCCATTGGATATTGTCTGCCATTTGCTGCTGAATCTCCGCAGGTGAGTTTTGGCGAATTTCTTCGAGTACCTCACAAGCGATTTGATCCGTCTTGGCCAAATCGGCTGGATCCTCTGACATGCAAACCCATCTAAAGGGTCCAAAACCATAATCGAAACACATCGGTCCCATGATATCTTGAACGTAAGACGGATATTTAAAGTCGATACCATTTTCAGCCATCACCTCAGCACCGGCGCGGCTAGCCTCTAATAAAAAGGCGTTTCCATAATCGAAGAAATAAGTACCTTTTGCGGTATGTTTATTCACAGCAGCGGCATGTCTGCGTAGTGACGCTTGAACATGTTTTTTGAAAGTTGCCGGATCATTTGCCATCATTTCGTTGGCTTCTTCAAATCCTGAACCAGCCGGGTAATATCCGCCTGCCCAAGGATTATGTAAAGAAGTTTGATCTGATCCCAATTCGATAAAGACATCCTCTTCATCAAATTTTTCCCATACATCTACGACATTACCTTGGTAGGCAATAGAAACCGTTTCCTTGGCTGCTTTGGCCGCTTTGACACGTGTCGCTAATTCATCTAAATCGGTGATTACTTCATCAACCCAACCTTGCGAATGACGCGTATGGGTTGCCTTCGGATTAACTTCTGCCGTCACCGAAACAACTCCAGCGATATTACCAGCTTTTGGTTGTGCGCCACTCATACCACCTAAACCGGCAGTCACAAATAACTTCCCTGCTGTTCCTCCTTTTGGATCTATTTTTCGACAGGCATTTAAAACCGTAATGGTCGTTCCATGCACGATCCCTTGCGGGCCGATGTACATGTATGAACCTGCCGTCATTTGTCCGAATTGACTAACGCCCATGGCATTCATCTTTTCCCAGTCATCGGGTTGAGAATAATTCGGAATCACCATTCCGTTGGTAACGACAACGCGCGGTGCATCTTTATGCGAAGGAAATAATCCCATCGGGTGACCAGAGTACATAACCAATGTTTGTTCATCCGTCATCTCCGCTAAGTATTTCATGGCCAGGCGATATTGTGCCCAGTTTTGAAAAACAGCACCATTACCACCATAGGTAATCAATTCATGGGGATGTTGCGCAACGGCATAATCCAAATTGTTTTGAATCATCGCCATAACCGATTTTGCCTGATCACATTTTCCAGGATATTCTGAAATCGGACGAGCATACATTTTATAGTCTGGACGATAACGATACATATAAATCCGTCCATATTCTTTTAGCTCTGTTGCAAATTCACGTGCTAAAACTGCATGTTGCTCTTTTGGGAAATAACGTAAAGCATTTTGAAGCGCTAATTTTTTCTCTTCAACACTCAGAATTTCCTTCCGTTTTGGCGCATGATTGATATTGGGATCATACGTTTTTGCGGGTGGAATTTGATCGGGGATTCCGTTCAAAATATCGGCTTTCATGGCTTCATTCGTCATATTGAAAAATTTTCTGCAAAATTAAAAAAAATACCCTGCTCAATTTGAACAAGGTATCACAATTTTTGTTCAGGTTTTACCGTCGATTGAGCAAGACAAAAATCCAGTAGATTAATGTAGCAATTGCCGCTAGCGCAGCAACCACATAAGTCATAGCCGCCCATTTAAGCGCATCTTTGGCACCATCATATTCATCAACAGTGACAATGCCATTGGCATTAATCCATTGTAATGCTCGCTTACTGGCATCAAATTCAACTGGTAATGTAATGACAGCAAATAATGTAATGGCCGCTTGTGCTGCAATAATTATGTAAATCATGAAGGGAGCAATACCTCCCAATACGCCTCCTAAAACAGCCATGCCGAATACAACCACATTGAGGATCATTCCACTTGCATTTTGAATGGGTACCAATTTCGAACGTAAATCCAATGGTTTATAGAGTGTTGCATGCTGAACGGCATGTCCAACTTCGTGCGCGGCTACAGCAACTGCCGCGGCATTCGCATGGTTGTATACCGACTCACTTAAATTCACCGTTTTGTTCAGCGGATTGTAATGGTCTGTTAATTGACCTTGCGTTGAGATTACTTTTACATCGTAAATCCCATTGTCTTTTAACATGCGCTCTGCGACTTCACGACCAGTCATTCCGTTCGCCATTCTTAACTTAGAATACTTGGCAAATTTGCTCTTTAGCGTACTGCCCACCAGCCAACTGATCAGCATGAAGACCCCACCAATCAGCATAGGTCCCCAATAATATGTCATCATTCCTCCGTTCATAATAACTTGTTTTTATTCTTAATCTCTTCCACCCATAAACTGCAGCATAAACAAGAATAGGTTGACGAAATCAAGGTATAAAGTTAATGCTCCCATGATGATCATTTTTTGCGCCATTTCAGACTGTGTACCCATAGTCAATGCCATATGCTTTAGCTTTTGGGTATCATAGGCAGCGAGTCCTGTAAAAATTAAGACACCAATTCCGCTAATCACATAAGCCATCGCGGCACTTTGCATAAACCAGTTAACGACCATTGCAATCACCAAACCAATCAAGGCCATATAGAGTATAGAACCCATCTTAGACAAGTCGGTTGATGTTCGGTATCCTACCAAAGCCATGATACCAAAGGTAGCAGCGGAGATAAAGAAAGTCTGGAATAAGTGCGCATCCGAATAAAAACGGAAAATATAACTGGTACTTGCCCCAAAGAAGATCGAGAAAGCAATAAACGTCAATAGGAGTCCATTCGAACTCATCTTATTTAGCCGAGCCGACATCAGAATCACCAAGGCAAGTGGTGATAGCATAACAATCCATCCTAAGAGTGTTCGAGAAACACCGCCTGTTGGGCTATATGTTATCAAAAGCGAAAAAAGTTCGTCTGACGTTCCAAAAACATAAGCCACTACCCCGGAAATTAAAAGGGCAATAAACATGTAGCCGAATACTTTTGACATAAAGGCTGAAACGTCTACTTTTTGCTCTGCTCCAGAGTATCCATCTATGATTTCGTAATCACTGTAATTTTCTTGATTCATTTGAATTATTTTAGTCAATCAAAATTAATAAAAATTTAGTTCTAATTTTGTTAAATAACGTGAAGCAAAAACCCTTCCAATGGTTAGTTTCATGACAAAATGTCAAAAAATATAAAAATGATCGTAGTTACAGGAGCAGCAGGTTTTATTTCATCATGTCTAGTGAGTGAATTGAATCAACGTGGATTTGAGCAAATTGTAGTAGTTGATGATTTCTCCAAGACCGAGAAAGATAAAAACTTAAAGGGCAAAACAATTGTAGCTAAAGTTCAACGCGATCAGTTTTTTTCATGGGCAAAAAGTTTTGCCAATGAGATTGAATTTATTTTCCATTTGGGAGCAAGAACCGATACAACTGAATTTGACCGTTCTATTTTTGACGAATTAAACCTGAACTATTCCAAGGACATGTGGAACTTTTGTGTGGAAAATAATATTCCATTGGTTTATGCTAGCTCAGGAGCAACCTATGGTTTGGGTGAACACGGTTATTCAGATAGTCACGAAGTGGTTTCTAAATTAAAGCCACTCAACCCCTACGGCGATTCAAAAAACGACTTTGATAAATGGGCATTAAAACAAGAAAAAGCACCACCGTTTTGGGCGGGATTAAAGTTTTTTAATGTTTACGGACCCAATGAATACCATAAAGGAAGAATGGCTTCTGTTATTTTTCATGCCTTTAATCAGATTAACAAAACGGGGGGGATGAAATTATTTGCCTCTCATAATGAAGATTATAAAGACGGTGAGCAATTACGCGATTTTGTCTATGTCAAAGATGTCGTTTCGGTTTGTTTATTTTTAATGATGAATAAACCCGAAAATGGATTGTATAATCTCGGTACAGGACAAGCACGAACGTTCTTCGATTTAACTAAAGCAACATTTAGAGCTATGGGGCAGGTAGCGCATATTAGTTATGTTCCAACTCCAGAAGATATTCGCGATAAGTATCAGTATTTCACAGAGGCAGATATGACAAAATTACTGGCTGCAGGTTATGATAAACCTTTTGCTTCTTTAGAGGAAGGTGTAGCCGACTATGTCAAGAATTATTTGTCTGATCAGAAATATTATTAAATTTATGACATGGAGATCGTACAAGATGTGCAACAACGAATTTTTGATGAAATTAAAAAACAACTGCCAAAAGATGAGAAGATTGCGGCCGTTTTAATGAATACACTTTTTTTAAGTCAAGATGCCGTATACCGACGTTTACGAGGTGATGTTCCATTAACGATATATGAAACCAAAACTCTTTGTAATGCTTACAATATTTCATTTGATGAGATAGACGCTTATAAAAAAGGGGTGGTCACTTTTAATTATTTACCCCTTGATCGGATCGGGCTGAATTTTGAATCTTGGTTAACAGGATTGAGGGATGGGCTCCAGCAAATCAAAAAATTGGAGAACACTAAAATGACGATGAGTATCAATGATACGCCCATTTTTCAGTTGTTTAATTTACCTCACCTTACGCGATTCAAATTCTTCTTTTGGGCAAAAACGTATCTCAAGATTCCAGCTTACGAGCATGAAATGTTTAAGCGCGAGAAAATCGATAAAAAGGTCTTGATGATCGGTATCGAGGCTCATAATATCTACAACTCCATCCCAACCACTGAAATCTATTCACCAGAAACCTTAAGAGGTACCATGCGTCAAATTCAATATTATTTGGATGCGCACCTTTTTGAGGATCCTTCCTATGCACTAGAATTGATTGATAATTTGATGGATCTGGTGCGCCACATGAAAGTACAAGCAGAGATTGGACGAAAATTCCCGCGTGGTAATGAAGCGCCATCAGCAGGAAACCCAATTGAAATGTATTTTAATGAGACCTATATTTCCGACAATACCTATTTGGTTAAGTCCGATTCTGGATCATTCGTCTACTTGACGCATAATATCATGAATTACCTCAACTCGACAGATCCGTATTATATCCAAGAATCAGAATTTGTATTGGAGAAACTCATCAATAATTCAAATTTAATTTCGCAGGTGAATGTAAAAGACCGTAACCGTTTCTTTGCAGAATTAGAAGGGAATGTCCGTGCTTTCCGCAATAAAGTAGAAGCACAAATTGGTGTATAATACAACACGCATCCTAAAAGGATGGTGCTGATATCGTACGGTATTTCTTCACGCGAATTTGCTTGTCTTTCGGGTACTTAATCGTAAACGATAAACTAAATGTTTTACTCTCTCCAGGGTTGAGGTTAAATAACCATGTCAATTTCCCCGTTGTTTCATTGTATTCTGCTTCCGCAATTTCATTAATCGTTACAGAAATATCACTGTCTTGTGAAATGGGAACTTGATCGTAGAGGTTCAAACGTACGGGTATGTCGCGGTTGTTCTTGGCAATGATCTTATAGGTATAGGTATCCTTTCGATTGCTACCTACCACCTTTTTGTCACTATACTCTTGGATTAATTTTCGGGTGACCGGAATCTTCGCATCGCGACCAAAAGACAAACGTAAAGTGTCTTGAACATTGCTGGTGTTGATATAGGATTGTCCTACAAAAGCATCTGCATAATAAACACGCGTTGGACCAGGAACTAAGTCCAATTGCTCCCAACCAACAATATTGGCCAATAAGAAAGCATCCTTATCTAATTTTGGAACCGCTTTATGCGAATAGGTGGCATCCAATTCATAAGCCGTAATTTCAACCAAATAAGGTTTAGCGTCACTCGGGATAGAATAACTTTTCTCAATTTCAAAGGTGGTGGATAATTGCGAAACTTCAATATTTTGGAAACGAATATTGGCTTCTGCGTTGCTTGTATTGGCATTGTCTGCAAACCCTTGATCAAATGACAAACCGTCCAAGTTTTGATTCATCTGCGGAGCGCTATTTTGATAATACTTTGTAAAAGCGCGGTTTTGTGGAACAACATATCCACCTTCGTAATCATCCGTTACTTGACTATTTAATGAAGCACGATTTAAATACCAAGGTTTTAACTCCGGAGCAGAAGCGGTGATATTGGGATCAGAAGTTGAAAGAAATAATTGTACCCCTGACCAATCATTACCGGTATTATTATAAACTTTGGCTTTGTATTTGAGATTGATTTTTTCTGTGATATTACTCGTCATCAAATCGTAATTGGCTTGCCATCCACAATTGGAAACCACGTAACGCAGGTCAAATTCCATGGTTTGATTAATCTCCGAATCAATGAGGATGATGATCTGATTGCTTTTGACCGTCTCTTTATAATTGAGCTCTGTCAATTGATTTTGATACCGCATCTTCTTCAAATTGTGGGTTCTAATCTCTTGGTCAAAGTCTGTCAATGAATTGTGAATTTCTAAAATCCTTTTTCGATAAAAAGAAGCCATGGCACTTAACTCTTCTACTGACAAATTCGCCTGCTCTCCTTTGATAGATCGATTTTGATCTAATAATTGCTTCTCAGCTTGAAAAGCTGCCTGCTTATTCATTAAACGACTGATTTCATCTTGTAGGATTTGGATAGAATCCTTTATCGTCTGAATTCTCGGATTTTGTTCAACAATATTGAGGTAGTCAATCTCAGAACTAACCGACACCAGATTGATCGGTTGATCACTGGAGAACTGAATACTTTTATCATCCGCAACCGTGCTAATCTTCGTAAAAACCAATTTATTTCTTCCCGCATTTACCAGAACAGAAGCATGTCGGTGAATTTCACCACCCGTTAGAAAAACAGTAACGTCTTTTATTTTACTTTCAATGCGATGCTCGTGGATGTTTTGGCTAAATACTTGCGTCGAGCAGATAAAGATTAGGGAAAAAATCAATTGTTTCATAATGCTAAGTTTAATATCAAAAAGGTCGTTTGAGCGTACAGTCTTATTAATCATTTATTAGAACTAAAGTTAAGATAATTCAGAATTGAATCTCACTAGAATGCGTCAATGTGGTTTTTGGGTGAGTGAAAGCTCATTTTGATACAGGCTGTATCTATCGCATTCATGCGTATAAACAAAATTTCCCCTGCCGTTTGTGCGACAAGGGAAATCTTTATCATCTGTAATAATTTTGATTATTCAATGATTACCTGGCCTGTTTTCTCTAGCTTTTCATTGACATAGAAAGAGTAGAGGTAGGCTCCGCTTTGATTACCTGAAAAGTCAAGCGTTTTAATATGCTGACCTTCGGTACAAATAAAGCTGTAAACCTCTTTGCCAGAAGCATCATAAATGATCACCAGTCCGTTGCTTTCTTCTGGCAATACATACTCAATCTGAAATACACCTGTGTTCGGATTCGGGTAAAGCATCAAAGGTAAGATGGCGTTTTCACTCTCATCTTTCATTTGTGTACGTTGCTGACCACAAGCATAATATTCAATCGTATTGATATCTAAGATGCGCGATCCAAACTCGCCAAACTGTTGTTGCGTTGGAATATGATAGAAACTGGTATCCATCCAGACCGTGTCCTTGAACTCGGCTTCGACATAACCATAGTCAGTCATTCGAATTTCTTCATCCCATTCTTGTTTCCAATGATTCAGGTATTGCTGTTCTTTCTCATTCAGAGCACAAGATTCCGCATTGAGTAAAAGGAAAAGTGCGACATCTGTTTTTCCGAGTGTTTTGAATAGATGTGCCTTGTCCATTTCGAGATAAAAAAGTTGCTCGTAGTTGTGGTTATTGAATGGAACATTAGACATGGCATTTAATACATTGACATAAGGTTGAACACCCTGAGAAAAGCTACTTTGGTTCTGTTCTATTTGAATCTCACCCGTTGCGATAGCGTGTTGCAATGTTTGTTTCATCAAACTAACCCCATATCGTGCCAATGCTTCGTTTCTATGCGTCTTTTCAAAATCTGGGTATTGAATCAATACCTCTTCAAAAAGAGCCAATGCGTTAAGATCACTTTTTGTTGCGTCATAGACATTTGATGCCTGAACACAACTATTCAAGGCATTACTCAAGCTCTCCTGATTAAAGTTGTACGAAGACAAAACCGCTTCACCATCCTGATAAGGAGGCACGACTAAACCAACTCCAGCAATTAAATCATCTTCGCTGATCGGACATGGACCATCTTCAGGCGACCCCGTGTAAAAATTAACGGTTAATCCATCCACAATGGAACTCGTAACGTTAAAATCACCCGGTAAAGCAGCCGTATTGGCAACATTCCATCGGTTAGATGAAGCGAGTAACATCGGAATTGCCCCACCAAGTGGATTGATCTGCAGGGTGCCTTTTATGATTGGTAAAGATCCGGCTTCATCGAAATAATTATATCCGTTATTGAGGACGATACCCTGCGCATTCCATAGACCAATATTCTCGCCAAATTCTGCTGTGTTTTTGACAAACGTATTGTATCCACCCTGTCCATTCGAGGATAGGTCAAGGATGCAATTATTATGCGCGATCGCTCCTGCTTTTCTGAAATTGGTAAAATCATTACAGCGCAGTATAGCTTTTCCGTCTAGTTTATGAACACCTGCATAAAGGTTATTAAAATCACAACTTTTAATTTCTACCGTTCCGTTAGAGTTGTCAATGACTCCGACAGTGGATAAATCACCATTAAAGCTCGTGTTGGAAATGTATGAATATTCAGTGGTGTTCTGGGCTGAAAATAGATAAGCTCCGGATCCATTAAATGTGGATTGTGAAATATTGTAGCCCTTACCTTTTACTTTGACAACGATTTCATCAGTATGATGATTGATGTCCGTCAAGGTCATATTAAAGGTGCCTGTGTTACGGTAATGCAAAGCGGCATAGATGGGAATATGATCAATTACCGCATTTGAAATATTGGTTTCATCAAAAGTAACCAAACCTCTATTGCCATTTTCACCAACAAAATGAACGTTGTTAGCTGTAAAATTAGGGATTGACACCAAACGACCATTGTTTGCAATTTCGACCTTTCCGCTGAGGATTGAAATCCACTCCAATTTTCCATCTTCTTCTGCCCAAAAATCGGCATCCTCGT
>JAURQI010000145.1 GCA_030836155.1 Crocinitomix sp. | reverse complement strand
ATTAAGTCTTTTCCGATTATTCTGTCGATTCTGTTGCTTTTAGGAGGATGCATTGATCATACGAATGACCAAGTTGATTTTGATAATCAGGGTCCTATGAATAGCATAAGAACTGAATTAAAGATTGATTTTGCCCAAGGTTTTGAGCTTATTTATCAAGATCAAAATGTCAAAATAAAAACGAACTCCTTTGATGAAAACACCGTTTGGCGGGATAGTATGGCTGTCATTTACAACACAAGTGTAGAGAATTATAAGAAAGCTATACAACCAAGTAAAAACTTGCGATTTGCCTGCCAATCTTCTACCCACCTCTCGTTTTTGAAAGCACTGGGCGCTGAGGATAATTTATGCGGATTATGCGGAGTTGAATATGTGACAAATCCAGACTTAAAAGAAAAAATCGAGGAAAATGAGGTCGTTGAAATTTGTCAAGGAGAAGGTTTAATGCAAGAAGCAATTCTAACTGCACAACCAGACATCTATCTGCGTTATCCTTTTCAATCCGATTTTGATCCCGAAGATATTGCCATTAACTCATTATACATTGCAGAATACCTGGAGAAAACGCCGTTAGCAAGATTAGAATGGATCAAACTTTTTGGCGTCTTGATCGGGAAAGAAGCAGAAGCTGCTCAATATTTTGATGATATTTCTATGGAATATATTTCACTCAAAAAAAATACAGAAAATTTTAATCAGACTTTCATCATGAATCTACCCTATCAGGATGACTGGTATATGCCTGCATCTAATTCATTAGTAGTTAATTTAATGGGAGATGCTGGACTAAATTATTTTTACGCTGCTGATAATGGAACGGAAAATATATTACATCCCAAAGAAGCAGTCTGGAGTGACGGTGGCAAAGCTGATTATTGGATCATTATCGCGGCTCGACCAGCAGATTTTAACTTGAATCAACTGATCGCAGAAGACCCAGCCTATAAAACATTTAAGTCCGTAAAAGAAAAAAAAGTGATCTTTTGCAATACGGCCACTGTTCCGTATTTTACAACTGGTGTACTTGAGCCTAACGTGATGCTCAACGATTTACGTTTTGCTACAGGCCAATTAATGAATCATCAGCCAATCTATTTTCAGTTGCTGGAGTGAATTTCTGCAAATGAACTTCCTGAATTGTTTGAAATTCAAGTCCCCGTCTTATTTTTGTAGGAATCACAATGGCGAAAGCAGATAAAATATTCGGAATCCTTTTAATGTTAGCAATAACCTTATTGGTGTTTGTTAATTTGATTATTGGTGAGGCAGAAATTCCAAATTCGGCAATTTTTGCCATTCTAGGCGGTGATGCTAGTGATAATCCCGTATGGCCATATATTGTTGAAAATCGTTTGCATCGTTCAATTACGGCCGTTTTGGCCGGTGGAGGATTAGCTGTTTCAGGTTTAATACTCCAAGTGTTTTTTAGAAATCCGCTTGCCGGACCAGGAGTTCTTGGAGTCACCTCTGGGGCTTCATTAGGGGTGGGAGTGGTGATTCTAGGAGGGATTAGTTTGAGTGCTCAGTATGGCGCATGGTTGCATATTGTGGCTGGATTAATCGGCGCTTTATCGGTATTGGCATTGCTCATGTTTCTCTCTCAATTCATTCGGTCTGCTATCACCTTATTGGTCATTGGTTTGATGCTTGTTTTTCTAACCTCTGCTATTATCGATGTACTTTATTTGTGGGCCAATGAGACCAATACGCGCTCATTTGTCGTTTGGGGCTTGGGAAGTTATGAAGGTTTAAGCCAACTGGATCTTTTGTCATTAGCAAGTTTTGTTATAATTCCTTTTGCTGGAGCGTTGTTTTTAGTTAAACCTTTAAATGCTTTATTGCTTGGTCCGGACTATGCGGCATCTGTGGGTACAAAACTCAAACAAACTCGTTTATTGATCATTTGTATCACAGGCATCATAGCCGCTTCTATTACTGTTTATTGTGGACCAATTTCCTTTATTGGGATAGCGGTTCCACAGTTGGTCAGGCGAATCATTCGAACGCCTAATCACGCGATACTCTTGCCAATCGTTTTTCTTGCGGGAGCTTTTTTAGGAATTTCTGCGGATTTGATTGTAAGACTAACAGCTAATCTATTGCCGTTAAATACAGTAACAGCGTTAATAGGGGCTCCTGTGATCATTTGGACTATCATTAAACTGAATAAAAGTTATGCTCAGGTTTAAAGATATGGACATACAAATCAATGGACGTAGTTTGGTTCGAACAAAATCCATGGAACTTGGATCTGGCATTATCGCTTTGGTCGGTAGTAACGGTTCGGGTAAATCAACGTTTATCAGAACGATTCTGGGGAGACATGCTGAATATAAAGGTGAAATAAGTCTTTTTGAAGAGCCCATCGGATCGATTGACAAAAATGAATTAGCAAAATTGATTGCCGTCGTTTTTTCGCAAGGAAATGTTTTTGGAGATATAAAAGTCCGCAATGTTTTAGGGATGGGACGATTACCTTATTTAAATCATTTTGCACAAGAGAAAGAAAAGGACATTGAGATTATCGACAAGGTAGTTGGTTTGTTAGAGTTAGAGAACCTATTGGAGAAAAGCTTTAATCATTTGAGCGACGGTCAGCGACAATTGGTAATGATCGGTAGAGCATTAGTGCAAGATACCCCGGTCATTTTATTAGATGAACCGGGAGCATTTTTAGATGTGGTGAATAAACACAAAGTAATGACTGCGTTGCGAAAAATAGCGAATGAGCAAGAGAAGATCATTTTATTCTCAACGCATTCTTTTACCTTTCTTGATGAGATATGTGATCGCGTATTACTCATTGATAAAGGGGGTGTAAAAGAATTGTCGCCCAGTGTTGGATTTGAAAATCAAGTATTGACACATTTTGGAATAATAGAATAAAATGGAGCTTAGGACAAGTGTACATATCAAAGAGGATTTAGGGCGTTTTCAGCAAGGACAGAAAATTCTTTCTTTAGGCTCATGTTTTGCTGAAAACATTGGTAGTCGACTTAAATTGGCGGGTTTTGATATTCTCATTAATCCACTAGGAAATCTGTTTAATCCATCTGCAATAAGTGAAAATATTGTGAGCGGGATAAATGAAATTTATGATGATGCCTTAGTAGTTGAAAGAGATGGCTCATTTTTTCACTTTAGCTGTCACTCTGATATATATGGACGAACAGAGGCTGATTTAAAGACATTAGTGCTGCAGCGACGCCAGGAAATGATTGATCAGCTCAAACAAGCTGATCATTTGATCTTAACATTTGGCACAGCATGGGTATATCGACATCTTAAATCAGGATCAATCGTTGCCAATTGTCATAAAATTCCTCAAGCTAATTTCTCTAAAGAGTGCTTAAACCTGACGGATATGTTTAAATCATATCAAAGTTTACTCAGTCTATTGAACCAGATAAACCCCAATTTGAAAGTACTACTGACCGTAAGCCCTGTTCGCCATATCAAGAATGGACTGCATGAGAACAATTTAAGTAAAGCACAATTGCTTTTGCTGGCGAATGAATTAGCGGAGAAATTTGATAATATATCATACTTCCCTGCTTATGAATTGGTTTTAGATGATCTACGCGATTATCGTTTTTTTGAGAAAGATATGATTCATCCAAATGAGCTAGCCGTAGATTATATTTACGAAAAGTTTAAAGGTGCTTTTTTCAATGAAAGAGCCATAGCTATTGCCCGTTTATATCATAAGATTATGCTTCTTGAAGGACATCGACCACGAATAAGTAACGAACAGCATCAAGAATTACAAGAGAAAAAGCTTGATCAGTTAAGAGCAAATATTGATCAGTTGATGAATATGTCATAAGCTTATTTGATAAAGCCCATGTCGTTGTATCCGTTAAAACCTGGAAAAACCATATTCAAATCAGAAAACTGCATTGACTTTTTTAGAATGTTGGAAAGTACATTTCGATAGTCGGTTGTAACATCCAAATCAACTCTTTTGTCTAATGCTTTTGGATGAAGCCCTGGCCAGTCACCGTACATCTTTCCTCCATTTACATTTCCACCAATGGCCATCATGAAATTGCCATGACCATGATCCGTCCCACCACTTTTATTGGCTCTTAATCGTCGTCCAAATTCACTCATAACAAGAACGGTAACCTTATCCTTTTTATCTTCAATGTCATTGTAGAAAGCACTTATTGACTGGGATAATCCCTCGACCAAACTTGGAAAAACATTCGCTTGTCTTTCGTGCGTGTCCCATCCTCCATAATCAACATTAATCATTTTTACTCCAGCTTCCATTTTAATTAATTGAGCAACTGTTTGCAAAGATCTACTTAACTCTCTGGACGACCAGTCTTTTGGATATCCAGGTAGTCCACGCTCCAATTCTTTCCGTTGATCATTTGATAAATTTGACTGTAGATACTCAATCGTCTCGATGGTTTGCAAGGCCGCATTGCCCATCAGCGGATCACCAGAGTACATTGATTTAATTAAGGTAGGAGCAATGATTCCTTCAGTCAATTGATAATTTCCAATATTTTGAATCGAAGCAGCTTTTGGAAAACCGTCAAATACTCTTGCCAAATTACTCGATGCGGAACCCCCTGGCAAATATGCACCGGATGCCTTACTAAATGCATTATCCAAATAGAGCAGCATAGCAGGTGATTTTGCAACAGCTTCTGTGAATTGTCGGAAATTACCCAGTGCATGCTTGCGAATTACTTCACGATCATAAATTGGAAAACTAGCAGAGATATAATCTTCAGATTGGACAGAGACATTAAAATGATTGTGCCAAAATTCAACCAGCAATTCCATAATTTGATGCTCACTATGAATGGCTTTTGTCCATGTCACTATAGTCGTTTCAACCGCACCTGCATCTATTAACCAGCGTGGAGGTTCTTTATGTTCTTTTAACTTTCTCCAAATCTCTGCTTGCGTTGAATAATATTGAAAAAGGGAAAATGTTTTCTCTTTTTCTTTTCCTTTCTCACTAAAAGTTAATGCATATTCGATGGCTTTAATGCGTCGATCACATGCTGTATCATCCGCTTTTAACCCCAATTGTTCATCAATCCAATTCTTCCAACCCTTCTTTTCAACGGTCGCAATTAGTTTTGGCGTAACACCATAGGTACAGCGGCTTAAGGCTCTTCGAATCATATTAATCTTATGTATATAGCGAAAAGACGATGTTTCAGGGGTGGCTATTTGTATAGCGTATCTTTATTTTTGGTTACAAAGCGCGCAAATCTTAATTCTTTCGCATAAAATCTCTACTCTAGAGACATTCATTAAGAATTGAGATCGATTAATTTTGGCGAATGTTATTAATCGTCGTTCTGGTTATCATTCTAATATTAGCAAGCAAGAAAAAGAAATCAAAAATCATTCGCTGTGATGGGTGTAAGGAAATAATCGAAGGTAAATTTATTCGAGTAACCGAGCAGGACCTCAAACAGCCTTTAGATTATTGTTCAAAAGAATGTAAATCAAAACATATTGATCGTGATCGCATTCATTTTGCGGATATGGAGGTGGAGTAAATCAATTATTCTTATTCACCAATTTTAGCTT
>JAURQI010000144.1 GCA_030836155.1 Crocinitomix sp. | reverse complement strand
TTTTCAGCCTCAAAAGCAACGGCCGTCATAAAACTAAAGGCTGCAGTGAATGATTCGAATTCAAACGTCTTCTTGAGGAATCCTTTCTCATAATTCCAATTCATCTCACGTGATTTCAATAGCTTATTGATTTTCTTTTTTGATAGTTTTTTTCTTTTCATTTTGTTTCCTTTTTAGGAGCTACACGATAACATGGAGCAACCTACTTTATTTAATGCCCAATCGGGTCTTTTGACAAACCATTTTTCCATTTCAGGTTGTTCATCGTACGGTTTTAATAGGAGTTGGTATAACTCATCGATCAAATCATAATTCCCTTTTTCAGCATCCTCAATCGCCAATTGAGCCATATAATTTCTGAGCACGTATTTCGGGTTAACACGTTTCATCTGTTCGCTCCGACGCTTATCTGATAGGTTCAATTCTGATTTAAAATACGCATATTGATTCCACCATTTCTCCCAGTTTTTGATTGCTGCTTTCTGCTCAGCTCCTGGCAAATAAGAGGCAATTCTATGCAATTCGCCAATATTCGGGACTTCTATGGCTGAAATACTCCTAAAAAACAACGTCATGTCCATTTGAGAATCTTTGAGCAGTTTCGTCAGTTCTTGAATAAACGGCTCAGGAACCGCAGCATTCTCTAATCCTAATTTAGACAACATCATTTCATGATATCGAAGAAAATAATCTTTACGGTATTGATCCAAAATAGCTTGTAACGGTTCAACCTCCTCAATAAGCGCATATAACGTATTCGCTAATTGTGTTAAATTCCACAATGAAATATTGGGTTGATTTCCAAAACGATACCGTCTGTTTTGAGTATCTGTTGTATTTGGAGTCCAATCTGGATCGTAATCTTCAAGCCAACCATATGGGCCATAGTCTATTGTTAAACCTAAAATGGACATGTTATCGGTATTCATGACACCATGCACAAAACCAACACGTTGCCAATGAAGCATCATTTCTAAAGTTCGATTGACGACCTCTTGAAAGAAAGCCAAATATGTTTCTTTAGACGGTTTTCCTAGCTGTGGATAATAATATTCTATTGTATAATCAGTCAATTTCCGCAAAGACTCAACATCTCTTCTAGCCGCAAAAATCTCAAAATTTCCAAATCGAATAAAATTAGGTGCTACCCTGCATACAATTGCGCCAGGCTCATCTGCCGGATTTCCATTATACAACATGTCACGGGTAATGGCGTCTCCTGTTCTGACCAATGATAAAGCGCGACTTGTTGGAACACCTAAATGATACATTGCTTCACTACAAAGATATTCCCGAATTGAAGAACGCAATACCGCAAAACCATCACCAGAACGTGAATAAGGTGTTGGCCCAGCTCCTTTTAATTGGAAGGTTTGATAATTACCATTCACCTTACCCTCCATAATATTAATCGCACGTCCATCGCCCAATTGACCAGCCCAATGACCAAATTGATGACCACCATAACACATCGCATAGGCCTGTGCTGAAGGAAAAGGTTTATCTCCAGAAACAATAGATAGGAATGTCTTGTAATCCCCAACTTCTATTCCTAGCTCCTGCATTAAGTCAGAAGAAGAGTGCACTAGATTTGGGTTTTTTGGCGTAACCGTATTTACAAAAGAGTAATGAGCTTTTTCAACCTGCCTTGGATAATTTTTTTCAATCGGATCACCTGGCAACTGTTTTACAAAGCGCCCTTCATGATTTATTTCCTCAAATTTTATCTTATCTCCCATAGTTGTCATCCTTCTCTTGCTGGTGGCAAAGTTACTGCTCTTTTAGATGATCGGCATACATTTGTCTCAATTTCGCCAATTTTGGTGCAATGACTACCCGACAATATCCAACCTCTTTATGTTCATTATAATAATTCTGATGGTCTTCTTCTGCTTGATAAAAAACATCCAGAGGAGATACTTCCGTTACAATTGGATCGGGATATACACCAACTAATTTTTGAAAAACTTCACCAATAATTGCTTTCTGCTCTTCGTTGTGGTAATAAATCACCGAACGATATTGTGTACCGCGATCTGCACCCTGACGATTGAGGGTCGTTGGATCGTGGCTAGTCATAAACACCATAATCAAGTCATGGCATGAAATGATTTCTGGATCAAAATGAACTTGGATCACCTCCGCATGACCAGTCCTTCCTGAGCAAACTTCCCTGTATGTCGGATGCCCAGGAGCATTACCTCCACTATAACCAGAAACAACTAGCTCAACCCCTTTTAAACGTTGAACAACCGCCTCAATGCACCAAAAACATCCTCCGCCAAATGTTGCGACTTCTTTATTCATTGTCATTTCCATTTTTATGTTTAATCGATAAAGAATTTACACAATACCGCAAGCCACTCGGAGCTGGTCCATCAGGAAAAACATGACCTAAATGGGCATCGCACGTATTGCAAAGAATTTCTACCCGAACCATCCCATAAGCCGTATCTTTATCGTATTTAACAGCATTTTCTTTTACCGGCTGGGTAAAACTTGGCCATCCCGTTCCCGATTCAAATTTGATAGAAGAGTCAAATAAATCCGTACCACAACATCCACAGGCATACAAACCAGGCTCATGTGCATGGCAATATTCACCTGAACCTGCCGGCTCCGTTCCTTTCAAACGCATAATTCTAAATTCTTCTGGGGTTAATAAATCCTTCCATTCTTCTTCTGATTTTTCAATCTGAATCTCAGGAGCAGGTGTCCCTCTATTCGCAAAACGAATAATATCATTCCAGTTTAGCATAACCTTTCTTTTTGTAACAGATTAGACGTAGATCCTGTTCTGATCTTACGTATGAATAGATAAATCGGCCGTCTAGTCAGACTTGTCCGATTTTGTTTTGAGCTCATTTTTGAAAACGAGTGTGCGGTGCGGAAACGGAATTTCAATTCCGGCTGCGTCGAATCGTTCCTTCAATTCGAGGTTGATTTCACTTTGCATTCGCCAAACCACAAGTGGATCGGCTGTCCAAACCAATGCCTTTAGATTAACGCTTGAGTCGCCAAAACTAACTCTCACGACCACTTGATCAATACCTTCTTTGATTTCCTCTTCAGTACGATTATCCATTGAATCAGGGTGAGCCATTCCAACTTCTTGCATGATCTTAATTGCTTTTCTCAAGTCACTATCATAACTGATACCCACTTCTATAAAACGACATACTTTTTGATCTTCAATAGAATCATTAATAATCGTCTCAGTACTGATCACTGAATTCGGAATTACAATTCGTTTATTCTCAAAATTAAGAATCACTGTATGGCGCAAAGTGATATCCTCTACCACTCCATAGTCTCGGTCGCCAACCTTGATTAAATCATCCACTCGAAAAGGCTTAAAAATGACGATAAATATACCCCCAATTATGTTTGAAAAAGCCTCTTGAGCAGCAACCCCGGCGATAGCTACCAAAATACCCGCACCAGCAAAAAGCGTAACGGCAAGTGATTTTAATTCTGGAATGAAAGAAGCAATCGAACCCAGCGCGATTAGCCAAATGATCAATGACAATGCGTTTTTAGCAAAACGATAGCGTGTAGGATCAACCTTTAATTTGTGTGATGCCAATTTATAGGAACGCGTAATCAGCCATCGCGAAACTCTTGTAATTATGACAGCCGCAATAAATATCGCCCCAATAATTATCCCTATTCTCAAATTGTCTTCCATTTATATTCTTTCTACTTTATAAGAAGGTATTCATTTATTTGACTCTGACAAGGCTTCTCAGTATTTATTGTGCCATTAACTGCCGTTTAATTCCTTTATTCGTTTCAACAGAAATCATAATAAGATTGGGTAGTTCATCTTTGGCAATCTGGAATTGGAATTTCGAATGACCATCAAACTGGTAATCATTGATTATGGCGCCAGAAAGACTTGTAATAACGATTCGTAGCATAGGCTCCGAAGCAGATATTTTAACATACCCCAATTGATTCAAGATTTCTATTTCTGTCAACTCGTCAAGATCACTCCATCCCAAATCACATACTGGTGCTGTTCCCGGTTCCTCCGTCAATAATCCGTCATCCGCCGACCAAAACTGCCATTCACCACCCGACCCATTCCTCCAATTGGTCAGATCGAAAGTATTCTCTCCCGTGGCTGTGCCTTTTAAGGCATAGACCCTCACGGCCTGTTGATCATGACTCCATGTTAATGCCGTTTCATCTTCGAATACTTCCGGCCCCGGTTCAGGCAAATCGCAATTCGTTTGTAAGAAATAAGCATTATCGTCATAGTCAGGAAAAGCGCCATATACATGAGCCATGCCTTCCGGATCAATACAAACAGCCGTGTATTCATCGCAGGCTATTCCCTTTGCGTTTATCCCATAATCCATCAACATTCGTGACATAAAAACAAGATGTCTACCTTTTCGATCCGGATCATCATAATGGGTATCTGTAATCGTTTCTGACAAAAATGGAGCATCAATAAAACGTGTGCTATCCGCAGTCACATTGGGGTGAAACGGATTATTTAAAGCTTCATAGGAAGTTACCGTTCCATTCTCTGCACTGAAATAGACGTCGCCCAAAATAGCCATACCTGCACTGGTGCCTCCAACAACAAGATCACGTTCTGCAATCCCTTTTCGGATCAGACTGTCGATAGCTGTATTGCGCCAATACGAAATATAGGTCCACTGATTACCGCCTGCAAACCATATCGCTTCTGCTTTTTGGATCTGTTCATGAATGTATCCCTCTTCTGCTGCTGCTGCTTCGTGAAAAACAATGGTCTCTACGGAGTTAACCGAAACACCAAGATCCGAATAGAAATAATCATTATATCCGTCACTTCCACTAGCTCTTAATACGAGGATATCTCCTCCATTCGCTTGTTCTAGAAACCAAGTTGAAGCTGGATCAGCTTCACCTGCCCCACCCATGAGACAGACTCCACCTAAAGGCTCTGTTTCAAGATCATCCAAACTTCCGGTAAAGTGAGAAGTGTAGGTTTGTGCGCTGACACTCAAAAATAAACCAAAACTAAAGAGGGTTAATAACGTTTTCATGCTCAAATTTACAATAAATCAGATCTTTTAGGTTTAAGAAAGTTCGATTATAGTTCTAACACTTCCCATAGTTCGTCTCCATCGGTGTACATTAAATGATGTTTATAAATTAATTGACCAGAGGGTTCAAACATAAAATCACTTCCAGGATCGGAAGTACAGATACTACCACATTCATAATTTACTGGTCGATCAAATTTCCGCTTTTTCAGCAATGAACCATCTATATCATCATAGAGGGTAAAAAGCAGGAAGTCTTCTTTGGTGTCGAGGTTGTAGAGTTTGACTCGTAAATCATCAACATAGGTTAAAAAATTGCCGTTTAAGCCGATGGAATAGGGACATTCAAGGCCGTTTCTTATGTGTTTTGGAAGTTTTACTGTCTTTTCTTTTTCGTCTATCACCGAATAATTAAAACAAGAAGCTCCTGCATCCTCTTCAACCAGTCTGTACGGTTGTTTTTCATCTTCATTAAGGAGCAAAAACGAAACGATTATGATAATTATTGACTTCATAGTTCAAAAATACGAAAGAAAAATTCAAAAAAAATTAATTCTTTAAACTCTTGTTTTACAGCAATATATCCGTTTATAAACGTTTACAAACGACAAATATTCGTATACAATCATTTATTATACGGTTAATAAATACAACCTGACATTCCTTTGCAGTGTCGATAACAAACAACGACAGTAACATTTACAAACTTTTTAAAAACTAACATTATGAACACATTACGCAACAAAGTACAATTGATCGGGAATTTAGGACAAAAGCCAGAAGTCATCAATTTTGAAAATGGTAACAAACTCGCAAAGGTCAGTATCGCAACGAATGAAGTCTATAAAAATAGCGAAGGCGAAAAAGTAGATGCCGTGCAGTGGCACAATGTTGTTGCCTGGGGTAAACAAGCGGATGTGCTTGAAAAATTCACGGAGAAAGGTCAAGAAATAGCCATTGAAGGAAAACTAATGACCCGAACATATGAGACAAAAGAGGGCGAAAAGCGCACTCGAACTGAAGTGCAAATTGGGGAGATCCTTTTACTCGGAAAAAAAGCATAGAAGTAAAACCGTATCGGGGGGGTTGTCTGAGACGGGAAAAGAGGCAATCAATAAAAATCACTCACCAGAAAACCTCTTGTAACAATGGGAAGACTATCTCCCGATACTTTTTTAAACATCAAACAATTTTCAAAACAATACATAAACCAAAACTTATGAATAAGATTCAAAATGCAGTCAATTTAATTGGAAGAGCGGGTATTGCTCCCGTAGTCAGAACATTTGAAAATGGAATGAAGCTCGCCAAATTTTCATTAGCTACCCATGAAACTATCAGTGAAGTGAATGGGAAAAAGCAACTTACTCAATGGCATAATGTCATCGCATGGGGCAAGAAGGCTGAACTCATTGAAAAATTTGTAAAAAAAGGGCAAATGCTCGCTGTAGACGGTAAGCTCGTTAATCGATCATGGACTGATGCTAGTGGAAATGCAAAGCGAATAACAGAAATACAAGTCAACGAAATACTACTCATTAACCCGAAGAAAAAGGCCGGATAGGGGTTGACGGACCTTTTTGGGAATAATGAGAGCTCTCCTGGTCAAGTGCGGACTAGGAGGGCTTTTTTTTGATCAAATGTATTTGGGAACTACCCTTTCCAGTCGATAGAAACAATAACTTCGTTGCGGCGATTGATTAAGTCAAACGGTGAATTATAACCTAAAAAGCTGAACTCACCATCATAACTTAAACCGTTTTGATTGAGCACCACCTTCAGCTGCTCCCGGTATCGCGCTATTTTTTCATCATTCGCAAAACCAGAAAACCGAATGGCTGCGACGATCCGCTCTGGCTGTTCGACAAACCTTACTTCTTTATTGTTAGGTGTTGGTAAATCTTCCATATTATACTTAGCCGGTACCATAAATTTGACGACCATCATGGTATCCATTGCCATTTCTACTGGAGACGTCATTGCAATTTTTTCCTGCCGTTGATTTCCTCCAAAAATATATCCTGCCAATTTTCGGAAGCCCATACTTGAACCTTGATCGTAATTATCGACATTCAACGTCACATAGGAAAAAGTAGCCGGAGCATATTTACGAATCTCGATGCCGTCCATTTCTGCTAAGACTTCATATTCGTGCATTTCAATATTTGCACTTAGTACTTTTGCCCAAATCTGAGAAGCAATAAAGAGGATGGCCAGGGTAATCAAGAGGTATAACATTTTTTTCATTTCTTGTGGGGACTATGATGGGTCATAAGTAATGAACAAGTATTAAAGAAAGATGTTCATATTTATTCTATTCACGTAAACACCAACTAAATCAAAACCATGAACAAGACAACGTCAATTATAACGACTATTCTGATCCGATCGTTCAATGAATGAGCAAGAAATTAATCTTCACGTCACCTTTGATGAGTGGAAAGAAGGGCTCGAACAAATTGACGACGTTTGTGTGGCTGGAATTCGCATCAAATAATTCTTATTAAGTAGGTTTTAACCATTCCATAATGCCTTTTAAGTGATCATCCGGATATAATTCGGTATTTTTACCTAAAGCTTAACCATGAAATTATTCCCAATAATTATGATCATGCTTGCGCATATTGGTTTTTCGCAAGCCGATGGCGTAAAAATAAGACAGATTGAGGCCGAATTGGACTCAATTGAAGTGCACAAAAAAACATTGCAAGCAGCCCTGGAAATTGAGAAACTCAGCTGGATTCAAAATGAAATGGAACGCGTTGGAGTTCCAACCACGAATAAAGTAGAAACGATCATTAAACACAAGGCGTACTATCTAAGCTATAGCGAAGAACATGAGCAAGCCAATTGGGTCATGCACATCATCTTACCAGACATTATCGAGGGCAATGTTACGCGAACGAATGATTTTCGAATCGATGCAATGATAAAAACGGGTTCTGCTGTTGAAAAGGACTATTTTATCAAAACACTGAAGTCTGACAGCACTTACAAATATGATGGTTTTGGTTACGACCGTGGACATCTTGCACCATCAGCGGATTTTCGATGGAGTCAAACAGCGCTGTCAGAGAGTTACTTCTACTCCAATATGTCTCCGCAATTAGCCCATTTCAACCGGTTGAAATGGGCCGAATTGGAAAACTGGATGCGAGAATACGTCACTGCGAATGAAAGTCATCTCTACATTATAACTGCACCTGTTTTGAATGATAATCTGGAAAAAATTGAACGAAGTGTTGATCAAGTTTCTATTCCCAAACATTTCGTCAAGGTTGCTTTGGATTTAAAACGGAAACAAGGCATTGCCTTTATACTTCCGCATGAAAAAATTGAACTGCCTTTGGAAAATTACGCCGTGAGTATTGATAGCGCCGAAGCTATATTAGGTTATGATCTATTTTCTCAGCTTGATGATGTTCTCGAAAATGCTATTGAATCCAAAAGTGATTATCAAATCTGGCTGCCTGAAAATCAAAAAGGAGATGTACAAGCGATCCATCAAAAACGTTTACCAAAAAGAGCTTCCAACACCTATGGCGTGCATGTATTTAATGGGGATGGTGAACAGCACACCGTTTGTGGAACTGTAGTAAGCACCAAAAAACATGACAAAGGCCATGTCTTTATTAACTTGGATAAAAAATTCCCAAATCAAATCTTCTCCGTTTCTATTTTTGAGTCGAATATTGTCAACTTTGACTATGAGCCGGAAGTTTATCTGATGGACAAAGAGGTTTGTTTCACAGGAGAAATCACAGATTATAACGGCACGCCAAGCATGGTTATTGACCACAGCAAAAAAGTGAAATTACTGACAGAATATTAAGCGGTAGTCTATCTCATTTAAAGAAAGCAATTGCCAGCCCTCTTTGCTTCTAAAGAGTTGATTATCCATACGCTATCCCGAATCCTGAAAGGGATTTAATATTGGCGGTTATAAGAGGGAGATCTTATCGTTTATCATGGGTATAAAAATTAGGTCTCGTTCCGTTCAATTCTATTTTAAAAACGGTCAAATCATTTCTGGATTCAAACCAAAACGAGGTTCTTACTTTGATCCTCGAATGCTACGTCAAAACCGATTTAATGATGGAAGCTTTTGAAAATGCCGGACTATCCTCCTATTGCTATACCAAAAGGAAAGGTTAACCTTGGAGCACACTAGGTGACATGATTAAAACCAATCAACGTTTGGTCGTTTTTACGGATAATAAGGATACGGTTAAAAAGGAAAACTGGTACCACTATGTATGGGATCATGCCGCAGAAACACATTTTTCAGTGCACAAAGCAAAAAGTTTTTGCTGTGATTATAATCGCGGTGCTGATGATGTAAACGACAAGGATCTTTTTATTTTCAATCATTTTATCACCCGTAAACGCCTGGGGATTGGCAGAAAAAGAAAAAGCAAAAAGGTCAACACTTACGACTTTTTACTGCAGCGCATTCAAAACTGCCAAGTACACACAGGCAAAATTCCGAACTTCATTACGATTGATTTTTATTCATTGGGAAATGCCAAAGCCGATGTTGATTTTTTGAATGATTCAAGTCGTTAAAACTTAGCTCTAACCGAATACTCATTTTGTTGTGAATAGCTATCCGATTTTACACCTAAACACTCTTAATATTAAATACTTAGACTGATAAAAAGAGTGATTTTTCTTTTGTTTTTAATTGACTTTTTCACTAATCTTGTCGCAGCTCCCCAAGACAAATTATTTCATTAACTAAAACTAAAACTTATGAAAGTTATCAGTTCATTGACCCTATTGGGTCTAATCACATCGTTGTTCATTTTTTCATGTTCCAAGAAAGATGAGGTTATAAAAGAAACCTCTAAAGATCATGACATTCAACATAAATTAAATTCAGAAAACCCGTTTTTAGATTATCATGAACCTTTTGATCAGTGGTATGAAAACAATTCATCCAGAATTGATAGTATTGACTGGTTTGAACTAACCAATGGTCTAGATAATACCACGCAAAGATTGATCTTTTCTTCTACCTCAAATTACAACAAGTTCAGAATAGTAAAAGAAAAATATAACCAATTAATCATCCATGGAAACTTTAACTCAGGTCAGTTTAAACTTGTTCAAGATGTTTTTGATTTTGTGACACCGGAACTATATGAAGGCCTTACTC
>JAURQI010000143.1 GCA_030836155.1 Crocinitomix sp. | reverse complement strand
CTCATTCTTCTTATTGTTGGCAATTCTGCCATTTCAACTTTCTGCTCAGGGGGATTGGTTCCAAATTGGTTTAGATATAGACGGTGAAGTGGCACAAGACAGAAGCGGAAGCGCAATAGATATGAGTGCCGATGGTAATTATGTTGTGATTGGTGCAGAATTAAATGATGATGCAGCAATCGACGCAGGTCATGCAAGAGTATACGAGTTTTCCGGGGGTGTTTGGACTCAAATAGGATCAGATATTGATGGTGAATTAGCCTACGACTGGTCTGGTTCAGGGGTAAGTATAAACAATGCAGGTGATCGCGTTGCCATTGGAGCGCGACGTAATGACGGAGGAGGAAGTTCTTCAGGTCATGTGCGAGTGTATGAAAATAGTGGAGAAGTTTGGGTGCTATAAGTATAGCCATTGAATTTGTTCAGTCCATTATGCGTAGCTACCCAAATAAATCCTTTGGAATCCTTCATGATGTCGCTGACATAGGTATTGGACAGCCCATCAGTCATTGACTTGCGCTCAAACTCCCAGATTTTGTTCTGAGCAAAAGTCATTTGGAAAAAACCAAAGCAAAGTTCTATGAATAAAAAAAGCCGCATCAATGTGCAAATGAAGAGGTTAAAGTAAGAATTATAGGTTAAAAAATGGTGGTTTCAAGCGGCAAACTTGAAATTATCAGTTGATTGTGAAAATAATAATTCTATTGCTTGCGTTAAAAAAGAAAAGGTTACCTTTTTTTAATCTTGACATAAAGAAGTGTGCGGAGCTGGTGAACAATTGATAACCATACCATTTTACGTCAGAACAGATCAACACTCTGCACAAAAAAACGGCAATCGTTATATGCGATTGCCGTTTTTTCAATTTTTATAGTTGTGTTAGCGAACCACTAAACGATCATCTTTATTGTCGTAATTTACATGGTATACACCAGGGTTTAAATTAGCAAAACTAACCTCATCATTAAATCCTTTTTTAACGATATTACCATAAGCATCAAATATTTCGTACTTTGTCTTGATTCGATTTTTATCAGCTACAAATTCAATTAGCTTCTCTTCTTTAAGTACATTAATTTTTGGAGATGGTAAATCAGGTGAAAAGGTGACGGACTCCGTAACCCGTTTTTTACTCGTGTTATCAATTTGTGCAAGTCTCACTTTGTTTTCACCAGAGTGCGGTAAAACCTTAAAATTGTAATCGTGTTTTTCAGGTGTACCCATTCCATTTACTTCACCAATAACCACCCATTTATTCCATTTATATTGCTCAATTAAGAAGTTCAGTTTTCCTGTTTCGTTTGTTGTAGACCAAGACAATTCGCCATTTGATGTACAGCTAATGTCTTCCAAAACGAATGTGCTTTTTGGTCTTAAGACTTCAGGGTTGATAATTTTTGGTCGACAACCCGCGTCATGTTCAAACACAATAATCACCTCTTGACCAATTTCAATATTATATTCACTCAGATCAATTTGGAATGCACTTGAATAGGTATCAACTGGAATAATACTTCCGTTGACGGTTACTTTTTTGATACAAAAACCAAAACCATCTTCATCCAAAGGACTTTGGACATAGAGTTTTTTACCTTGATAATGACCTTCAATCGAAAAGTCAGCAAATGCATTTATTTGCCATCCGATGATCAGGATCAAAATAGCCAACAATTTTGTCAAGTTATTAGCGGTTAGTTTAATAAAATTCATTTCGTGTAAATTTCAATCACCTTGGTTAGGTACTACAAAGGTAAAATTAATGTGCCAATAAATCAAAAGTACCCAGCGCTTTAGCAGCACTGAGTACCTTTATCTAAATTTTTATTGGTCAAATTTCCAAGAAAGACCCAATCCAAAAACCTCTTTGAATTGCACACGAGGCCCACGCCCAGTGCCATTTCCGTCGTTATCAGATGTTGTAATGTCAATATCATCATCATAAATAAGGTGTGTTGTGATGGTTGCTGATAAGAACTTCCACAACTTAATTTCTAGCAAGTTTTCCCAGTTGACATCAATTCGTTCTGGGTTGTTCAAGTAATTTGAGAACAAGTCTAATTTTGTTGTGAAAGAAATATTTTCGGCCAATTTAGTCTTGTATTGCATACGCATGTATCCACCAAATTCTGTTCTCAATTTTCTTCCTGGAGTATAGATTCCTGAAATTGGATCAATTTCAGCACCTTGAACACCAAATGAACCAGCATTTGCTAAGATCGTATCATTGACAAAGGTAAATTTAGAAGTTAAAGGCGCAACAAATAGACTGAATTTGTCATTTGGTTTGTAATCCATTCCCAACGCTCCGAGAAGATAAGCAGGAGCTAAAAAACCAGAAATTTCAGTAACGTCATCAATTCCATAATCATAACCAGCCGTAGATTGTGTTCTAAAATTCATCAATCCTGCATAGTACCATTTTTTAGATGCCTTTTGTCCATATTTTGACGTAATGTCAATACGGTCATCCGTCTTGATCCACTTATCACCATCCGTTTGGAAAATATTTCTACTTTGATTCATGATGCCATAACCAAAGTCAAAGGAATTTTCCCAAGTCATATTTCCTTTTTTAAGGTTGGCATACAAGCCGAATAAGCTATTAATGGCAATGGAGTTTTGTCCACCGGCAACCCAGTTTGTTAAACTCACTTGAGATCCATTTAAAGCATAATAACCTCCCTTTTTCCATCCATCAACCGTGTCTTTGCTTACTGAGACAAGATCTTTTTCTCCTTCGGTTACTTGGGTCATGGCCATAGTTGAACAACCGACAAAAACCAGTAGTAGTATTTTTTTCATTTTATGTTTTTGTTATGCTAAGAAAAAAGGGGTAAATAGAACATTCGCCCCTATATATTAATTTACTTCTTTAATAGATCTCTGATTTCCCCTAACAAAACTTCTTCATTAGAAGGTGCTGGTGGAGCTTCTTCTTTTTTCTTTTTAGTTTTGTTATATGCTTTGACAATCATAAACAAAACAAAACCTACCAATATGAGGTTGATGATTGCATTGATCCAGTTACCGTAAAGAATGGCGTTTTCTGGAGTTGTCACATCACCCGTTGTTGCGTCAGTAACAGCCTCTGATAAAATGATTTTTAGATCAGAGAAGTCTGCTCCACCAGTAAAATGCCCAATAATTGGCATCATGATGTCATTCGTAAATCCCTTTATAACAGTACCTACAGCACCTGCCAAAATAACGGCTATTGACAGTTCAAGGACATTCCCTGTCATGATAAAATTCTTAAATTCTTTTAACATTTTGTTTCAATTGGTTTTATATCAACAATAATAATGAATTCTATTCTATCGAGGTGATTTTTTTTCGTTGAGGACTTAGAAATCATCGATGAAAAGACAATTCTTTAAAACAGCACCATTTTATAACCATTGCGACCTGCAGACTATAGCTTAGCGAAAAAAATGCTATTTTTACGGGTCCCAGACACAAGCTACTTGTTTAAGCACGTATGAAAGAGACAGATTTCATAAAACAGAATAAAAAAAAGTGGGCTCGATTCGAGAAATTGTCCTTAAATAAGAACAATGATCCGGATGAGGTATCTCAGTTATTTACTGAAATTACAGAAGATCTTTCTTATGCTCGAACCTTTTACCCAAGACGATCGGTTCGAGTTTATTTAAATCAATTATCACAACGGGTCTTTACGAGCTTGTATAAGCAACGGAAACAACCATTGGGTAGTTTTGTAAAATTCTGGACCGAAACCGTTCCGCTAGAAGTTTATCGTGCTCGTTATAACATGTTAACCGCATTTTTATTCTTTGTGTTAGCGGCCATAGTTGGCGTGATATCAACTGAATATGATCCTGATTTTGCGAGTATCGTTCTTGGTGATGGATATATTGAAATGACAGAGGCCAATATTGAAGCAGGCAAACCGATGGATGTATATGGTGATTCGCCAGGCGGTTCCATGTTTTTTCAAATTACGTTTAATAATATTCGTGTTGCTTTTCTCGCTTTTGCCGGTGGAATTCTTTTTACGCTAGGGACTTTCTGGGTCTTACTTTCCAATGGTATCATGGTAGGTGCATTCCAATGGTGGTTTAAAGCAAAAGGGCTGTTATTTACAACTTTTTTAACCATTTGGATACATGGTGCCTTTGAGATTTCAGCTATAGTTATTGCTGGGGCAGCCGGATTAACAGTCGGAAACGGTTTAATATTCCCACGATCCTACTCTCGTGTTCAATCCTTAATTTTTTCTGCTAAACGGGGATTGACTATTTTGCTGAGTCTTGTCCCCGTATTTATTATGGCAGGTGCATTAGAGAGTTTTGTTACGAGATGGTATCAAGAAATGCCGACCTTTGTGAAGCTCACGATTATTCTAGTTTCATTTAGTTTAATTATCGCTTATTACGTGATTTACCCGTTTATAGTAGCGCGTCGTTACCCTGAAAAAATTGAAGTAGTTGAGGTCCCAAGATATATTCCACAGCGTAAAATGAATTGGTTTAAAATTCGAAAACCTGGCGAGGTGTTTACCGATACATTTACCTTGATGATTGCTAAGATGAGCAAACTCAGTCGTATCTTTTTCAGTTTGATTTTTCCTCTTGCCGTGATTTTGACAATCATTGTTTTTGCTTGGGACTGGTCTCGTTTTAACCATAGCTATTATTGGTATCATTCATTTGGAATTTTGTTTGGAACCGGCCGATATTTTGAGTATTATAAGCTTTTAGGTTGGGCTGTTCCGCTGGCTATGATAGTCGCTGCAGGGTTTTTTGTGATGAAGGATGAAGAGGAAGATCGAGTATTATCACGCTTCATTAAGTTTTTGGGTAAGCATTTTATATGGATCTATATGTATGCCTTAATGCTCTTTGCCATTTTCATCTTTACGCCGGGTATATTACTCGTTTTTCTAGCACTAATAGGGCCATTTATTAATATGATTCCGGCCATTATTATTGAAGAAAATACAAACTTTTTCACCGCCTTTGGACGCTGTTTCGATTTAGGTAAGGGGGGATATGGAGATGGGTTAGTTGCGTTTATGGCCTTAATAGCGGTATCTGTCATATTCTTTTTCCTCCTGCATAATCCGATGGAGATGGGCATCATTTTTATTCTAGATGATTTCTTGGAACAGGCCATCATTACCTCTTTTGATGATTATGCGGTAATTATTCAAGCGTTTAATGTCTTTTTTTACATGCTCTATTTTTTCTTTATCATTTCCATTGCAATGATTTCTTTCGGAATGTCCTATCATTCTGTGCAAGAGCGTAAGACAGCAAAAGGACTTTATCAACGTCTGGATAAATTCGGTAAACGTAACAGGAACTTTGAAACAAAACTAGATTTTGAATAAGTGGTTATTAGTCATAGTGACCCTTCTGACTTGGCCAATTTTTGGTCAGGATGATGATTTATATGATCATGGTCTCGATCAAAATAAATGGCAAGAAATTCGCGACGGTATTCGTTATGAAGGAGTAGAGGAAGGTCCGGGTAGAAAATGGACTTATGAAAATGACGAGGAATATGAGCAGGAAAGAAGGCGTTATGGTGATGGCGGCGGAACGGGTGGTGGCCAGGGCGACGGTCAGGGGAATGGATATGATGGACAACCGCGCGAAAATAGAACTTATCAAACACCGCCAAAATCGAACGCAAATGTAGAAACACCTTCTTTTGGGGGACTCGGTATTTTGGGATATATTCTTTTGGGCGTCTTTGTTGTGGCTTTATTGGTACTCATTTTCTATTTATTTATGAATGCTGAGCGAAAAGGTCAGAAGATAGATGTTACACAAGTTTCGGATATTGAAGATGTTAATCCAACTGAAATTCCACTAACTGAATTACAACGTTTGCTTCAAGAAGCGCTCCAGAATGGTGATTATCGAGGTGCCGTTCGTATCTATTTCATTTTTGTAGTGCGCGGTTTGGCGGAGAAAGGATCGATTCACTGGGAAAAGGAAAAAACAAACTTTCACTACTTGAGCGAAATGACGGGCAAAATGGGTTATGAAGACTTTATGATTTCGGTGACCTATTTTGAATTTATTTGGTATGGAAAGCGTGAAATCGACGCGTCTAAATTTGAAGAGGTCAAACCAAATTTCACACGCTTTTTAGACAAATTGGGGGTCAAATAATTGAGTAAAGCAAGCAAAATAGGAATCATTGGAGGAGCCGTCATTTTATTTACGGTTATTCTTTATTTCGTCGCTGTTCCAAGGGAAGAAACTTACGTTTCTGATGATTGGTTCGAAACATACCAGCCTAATGATAAAGGACCTTATGGTACCTATATGCTGAAAGAGTTGTTGGATACAAATGGAATGTTTGGTAATTTTTTAGAGTTGGATACCCGACTAGAAGAATCTTTAGAAGACGATCCTGACGTTAATGATATCTATTTTTTTGTCGGCGGTAAAAACTATTTATCAGATTCGTCGACCAATTACTTAATGGATTTTGTGGCGGCCGGAAATTCAGCATTTATAGCGACAGAATCGTTTCCATATGAATTAAGAGCGAAGTTATTTTATGACCCTGACTGGATTTTTAATGAAGACATTTACGATTCAACCTTGTATTTGAAATTTCAACATCCTGATCTAGCAGCAAAACGGTATCAATTTGACTACATCTATAATAATTCACATTCGATCCATATCTGGAAAACCTTTGATACGGATGAATTTTTATACATAGAGCCGGACACACTTGTCACACTTGGCGAGACGAGCAAAGATGAGGTTAACTTCGTAAAATTAACTCATGGAGATGGGGCTTTGTATTTGATTTCAACCCCCTATGTATTCACGAATGTTGCGATGATGCGTCGAGACGGATTTCAATATGCAGAAAACGTAATGCGTCATATTCCTCCTGGCCGTGTTCAGTGGGATAGATATAGTCTTGACTATTATAGCGATCGTTCAAGTGAAGATGGAGAAGGTGGCGGAAACGATGGCAAGAAACGAGAAAGTATTTTACAATTCATCACCAATAATCCACCATTGTTCTGGGCATTTATTGTGTTAGTTGCAGCCGCCATTCTATATGCGCTTTTTAAAGGAAAACGAATGCAAAGAATTGTTCCAGCGGCGGAGTCAAAGGAAAATACGTCATTGCAATATATCAATACCTTGTCATCGCTCTACTTGCAAGAGAAAAAACATAGAAAGCTGGTGCGTTTGATGGAAAAAACATTCCTGAATTTCATTGCGAACCGCTATTATATTCATACCCAAAAAATTAATGATAAATTTATTGACAAGCTGGTCATGAAGTCTCAAGTTTCAAAAAAAGAACTGAAACATATTTTTGAGACTTTTGACCAATTAAAGAATCAGGCAATTGTCTCTGATGACGAGCTCGTCAGCCTTTATAAACTAATCGAGAACTTTTACAAAACCTGTAGATGATGGAAGAAAATAATAATACAAATCCACCTGAAGATAAACAACCTTTGCAATCAGGAGCAGAACAATCAAGCGGCGCTGAAGGACAAGAAACACCTTCCGCTTCTGCTTTAGAAGACACAAGTGCAAGCGCACCCGCAGGAGAGACGCAAAGCGCATCTCAATCTGAATCGGCTGGTGTGGGATATGCGTCTCAAGTAAGTCATTCTTTTTCGCCTGGATTAAACCTAGGTTTCATCCGTGAAAAAGTATTGGCTACCAAAGGTGAGATTCGAAAATTTGTAATTGGACAACAAGATATGGTTGACCTTTTACTGATATCGATCTTCTCTAATGGCCATGTTTTATTAGAAGGGGTGCCAGGAGTGGCAAAAACCTTAATGGCAAAAGTACTTTCAAATACACTGTCAGTTGATTTTTCAAGGATTCAGTTTACACCAGATTTGATGCCTTCAGATGTAATTGGAACGTCAGTTTACAATATGAAAGATGCAACCTTTAATTTCCAAAAAGGGCCTGTATTTTCAAATATTGTTTTGATTGATGAGATTAACCGTGCGCCGGCTAAAACGCAAGCCGCTTTATTTGAGGTCATGGAAGAACGCCAGATTTCTTATGATTCTAAGGTGTATAAAATGGAGTTTCCATTCATAGTCTTAGCTACTCAAAATCCAGTAGAGCAGGAGGGGACCTATAATTTACCCGAGGCTCAGTTGGATCGTTTTTTATTCAAGATTAAAATTGACTATCCTAGCCTAGCCGATGAGCAGGAAATCTTAAAGCGATATAAAAACCAGATTCAATCACCAAGTCTAGAAAGTATTGATTCTGTTTTTACAGCTTCTGACCTAAAGAAAGTACAGGAGCTTATTGAACAGGTGAAGATAGAGGATCAAATATTAAAGTATATAGCCGAGATTTCAAATGCAACGCGAAACCATGTAAAATTATATTTGGGAGGTTCACCACGTGCTTCTTTGTCTATGCTAAAGGCATCAAAGGCACTAGCAGCAATCAATGGTCGCGATTTTGTCATTCCAGACGACGTACAATTCGTTGCACCTCATGTATTAAACCACCGTTTGATTATGACACCAGAAGCTGAAATGGAAGGTGGATTAATTGAGGATTTAATTAAGGAGATTGTTCACGAAATTGAAGTACCACGTTAGTGGATTTTTGAATGAGATTGCTTAGCGGATTATTCCTTTCATATCGTTTTTTTATTGCCATATTAATTGTGGTAGTGGCGTTGTTTATGGGATTTGTATGGCCCATTGCCTTTATATTGGGCCAGCTGCTTTTAGCATTGACTGGTGGTATTCTCCTATTAGAGATTTTTGTTCTCTTTATTAAAAAAGCACCGATTACTGGCGGTCGAAAATTGACCAACCCCATGTCTTTGGGGGACGATAATAAAGTAAGTATCCATTTAGAAAGTCAATATCCTTTTGCAGTGAGTGTCAGTGTTTATGAAAATGCACCAAAACAACTTCAATTGCGAGACTTATCTTTTAGGGATCAATTCAGTTCTGGAGATCACAAAGAGTTTCATTATACAGTACGACCGACTGAGCGCGGAGTATATGAGTTTTACGATTTATTCGTTTATGCCTCAACCTTATTACATTTCGCACAGCGTAAAATTGTTGTTTCAGCAAGGGAAAAAGTAGCAACTTATCCATCCATCATTCAAATGAAGCAATATGAGCTGAAGGTATTTGCAAAAACGGCGATGTCTGGTATTAAGAAAATTCGAAGATTAGGACATAATAATGAATTTGAGCAAATCAAGAATTATGTGCAGGGCGATGAAATCAGAACGATTAATTGGAAAGCCACGAGTCGACGTAATGAGCTAATGGTAAATCAATATCAGGATGAAAGGGCACAACATGTCTATTCAATCATTGATAAGAGTCGCAGTATGCGGATGCCATTTGACGAATTAACCTTATTAGATTATGCGATTAACTCAACGTTAGCGTTTTCAAATATCTGCTTGAGAAAAGGCGATCGTGCTGGCTTGATGACTTTCTCAGACAAGCTCGGGAGTAAATTGCCAGCTGAGCGATCAGCGCGTCAACTCCAGCGCATTATGGAGCTCTTATATAAACAGCAAACCCGATTTCTGGAAGGTAATTTTGAAATGCTTTATCAAGGGGTTCGCAATCATATAAAAGGCCGCAGTTTGATCATGTTGTATACGAATATCGAGTCAGAGTATGCATTAAAACGAATCTTACCTTTATTGAGACGTATCAATCAATTGCACGTTTTGATGGTAATCTTTTTCGAGAATACGGAAGTAGCGAAAGCAGCCGAAATGGAGCCAGAATATGTACGTGATATCTATTTTAAAACCTTCGCGGAGAAATATGGTATGGATAAAAAGCGTATTGCTTTTGAATTACGCAAGAGTGGTATTCAGACCGTTTTAACCACGCCTGAAAAACTATCCGTCGATACCATCAATAAATACCTTGAATTAAAAGCAAGGGGAGTCATCTAATAGCGTTGTCGATCGACAGGTTAATCCTTTTAAAGATCAAAATTAACTTTACGGTAATTGAATAGAAAATCTCTTTCTGAAAAGAATGCAGCATTAATAGTTCGCCTTGTAAAAACGCAGATAACCGTCAACATCTCTTGTTTTAAAGAGCGTTCCAAAATTAGCGGTATTAATCAAGGCGAATTCAAAGTCATCAGGGATTGACGCTAGCACTTCTCTGCCTTTGTCAGATGTGAATGAGGCTAAATAGATATTCGCTTTGTCGAGATCATCAAATGATCGAATAACTAAAACTTGATACTCGGAACCAAGTGGTGCATCTTGCAAGGATAAAGCGTCTTGCTTGAAAAAGTATTTATTAAAATCAGAAATTTTATTCTTTGTATCCAATACACTTCCGGCTTTGGTTGGAAAGAATAATACAAAAAAGTGCTTGCCTGATTTGTCTAATTTATATGGACTTTCTTCTGCTGCTTCCAATGGATCTACGATTGCCTCTCCTTTTCTTAATTTACCCAAATAGATTTCTGCCTGTTTACCCTCTTCCGTTTCCGGTGCAAGAGCAACTAATTCAATCAACGGAGCAGAAATAGCTTCTATATTACCCGCATTAATTTGACTAACTGCAAAGGCTTTTAGTAGATAATATTTGTGCAAGAATTGATTTTCCGGCTCGTTTTGTATAACCTTATTACAGGCAGTAATGACAACGCCATAGCTTCGACGGCGATAATTTCGAAGTGCATTACCGTATTCCGACAATTCTTCTCGATCCTTGATCTCTTTCTTTTTAAGGTATTCTGGATCCTTAAGTATCTGCGCAATTTCACTTTCTGGATAATTACCGATAATGGTAGATTTATACTGTTCCGCTTTCGGGTTATTTTCTTTATTATGTAATAAATAAAGCTGATAAAGTGCCGGTAATACTTTTGGATGTTCAATGCGTTTATCCACCACTTGTTGGAAATAACCTTTGGCCTCGACATCTTCTTTTAATTGCTCTTTGTAAATGATTCCAAGGTTGTAAAGCGCATCTATGAGACGAACATTTGAAGAGTCTAGAGCAGATTCAGTCAGCGGTATATCAACGAGGAGCATATCTACGGTTAGTTCATCTTCCGCCAAACTATCTACCGGTTCTCCATTTTCATCTAAAACCTGTATTAGAGAAGCCTTGTTTGTTCGCCTCCAATTATCTTCCAATACCCTTTGTCCCCACAAAGTTCTAAAATCATTAAAGCCTGAGGCTACTAATTTAGGATTTGAAAAATACCATTTCCTTCCACCAGCACCGCCAGCATCTTGTTGTTGATTAACACGAGCTTGCTGCGCCAATAAACGTTGCTCTTCTTCTATACGTTTTCTTTCTTCCTCAGCTTTGATATCTTTTATGACTTGCTTGATAAATTTCTCTCTTTCTTTAGGAGACATGCGACCAATCATCTGAACGCTATCTTCAAACTCCACCATTTCGTAATTAATCACAAGATCTGCAAGGCCTTCGGCTTTATTTTTTAAACGCTCATAACCTTCATAATCCTCAGGTAATACTTTTACGCAACTATCATAATATTTTTGAGCACTTAAATAATCCCTTTCTTCAAAGTGAATATCGGCTAATCGCAGATAACTTACTCCTTTTTGACGATCATTTTTAATCGACCATAAAACGGAATAGGTGTAGTTAATTTTAGCCTGCTTAACATCTGGTTTCTTCATGTCGATCTCTGCCAGTGCATAATAAATTTGATCTTTATACTCTATATTCTTACCATCCTTTAGCATCTTTTGAAGCTCTTCAACAATGCCCTCAGCATCTCCGGTTGCAGCCAGTGCATTTCGAATCTTTGCCTTGAATCGCATTTCATAAGGAGCATTTGATTTTGAAACTTTGTCAAAATAAAATGCGGCTTGATTTCCATTGCCTTGCATTTCGTATAACTGTCCTAAAACAAACATGTGACGGGCTCTACGCTTTCGTTTCCACTTTTCCAAAGCAATAGCATTTTCTAGGTGCTCAATTGCCTTTTTGTTTTCGTCTTGAGCGATATACAATTCAGCCATTGCAAGCTCATATTCAACCTTTAATTTTTTAGGAAATTCAGCAGGACCCTTATCTTTTTTATCGCCTTTTTTCTTGGCACGTTTACGTTCAAGTTTAGATGGCTTTTTCTTTTTCTCTTTGTCCTTATCTTCGCTTTTGTCAATCGAATTTTTAACCAGAATTAAAACACGTTTGGCTTCAGGATATTCACCGAGGGCAATATGCGTTCGAGCGAGCCAAATTCTTGCTTCATAGATAGAGGCTTCATCACGATAAAACTCGGATTCTGAAACATATTTTAGTTTTCTTTTTGCCTCTTTATATTCTCTCTTAATATAATGCGCTCGTCCAATTACCAGCCAGTTGTCATCAATCCATCGGCAATGTTCATCTGATTTGTTCTGAACCGCTTTTGGATTGGGCATACTATGACGCACAATTACTTTCGAACAGCGCTCAATAGCATCTTCCATTTCAGGAAACATATTCGGCGCATCGGCTTCGGTCGGATACAAATCCAACGGCAAAATTTCAGTATAATCTTCTTGATAATCTAAACGATAAGCCGTCAGTGCCTCATCAATGATAACACGCGCATTATAATAACCATTATAACGTGCCGTCATATTGTGATAACCTTTATTGAGGAGTGCTTCTTTCTCTGTAGAGCAAGCAAAAGCCAAAAAGACAAGGAGTCCGAGGATCAATTGGTTATATACTGTGTTTCTTCGCATGGATTGGTTTCCGGTAATCTATAACTCTAAAAGGACAAAATTATTTTAATTTATGGAAAAATGAGTTTATTCATTGATTTAATTAGTGTTTCCGAAGCCTCCCAAATGCTCATATGACCGCAATCTTTAATTAGAAAATAAGGAGATGGATTGGAAACTTCATTCAGGGCTGCGACTAGTTTTTCTGTTGGGATGATTGGGTCATTTTCACCGTGAATAATGGCAATTGGATTCGTTTCTAAAAGCATCGAATTGTCATTTCGATCGCGCATTCCCGCTGTGCTTGCTTGTATTTCATAAGCCGGGATTTGACAAGCCTTTTCAATAAGAGTAGTGATTTGTGACTGGTTCTTATCCCTGTTTTCAGGTGCAAATAGGTTGGGGATAGCCTCACGTATAAATCGATTTTTATTGTTTTCAACGATTTCTATTACCCGGTTTCGATCTTTTTTTTTCGTTGGTGTATCTTCCCAAAAATTAGAATGGACTAAAGTCAGTTGAATGGGTCTCATTTTAAGCAATTCCAAACCGACATAGCCACCCATCGAATGTCCAAATAGATGGGGGTTTTGAATGTTTTCTTGATTGAAAATAGCAGCCACACCTTTTGCCATATATATCATGCTGCATTCTTCACCAAAAAAGCGACTATTGCCATGACAAGGCAAATCGATTGATACAACTTGACAACCCATCTTTATTAAAACGGGAGTAATACCTTTCCACATACTATGATTTTCCAAAAACCCGTGGAGCAGCACAACTGGTACACCTTGCCCTTCTATTTTATAAAAAAGGTCTTGACCCTCGTATTGAATTGATTTCACACTTGGTGATTAATGCATCAAATCTTCAATCTCATCAGCTTCAATCGGAATGCTACCCATTAAGTTTTTAGGACTTCCATTGGATTGTACGACCAAATCATCCTCTAAACGGATTCCTAAATTCTCTTCAGGAATGTAGATACCAGGTTCGCATGTAAAAACCATTCCCGCTCTCAAAGGCTCTGTCCACAAACCTACATCATGCGTGTCTAAACCGATAAAATGAGACGTTCCGTGCATAAAATACTTCTTGAATGCCGGCCAATTCGGATCCTGATTTTTGATATCAGTTTGATCAATTAAACCTAAACCTAATAGTTCAGACTCCATTAATTTACCTACCTCTTTGTGATAATCTGCAAGAAACGTTCCTGGAACCAATAATTTTTCTGATTCTTTTTTTACATTCAAAACAGCATTATAAACAGCTTTTTGACGGTCTGTAAATTTCCCATTAACAGGAAAACAACGCGTTAGATCAGAAGCATAATTTGCATATTCTGCTCCAAAATCCATCAAAATCACATCTCCATCCTCACATTTCGCATTGTTTTCAATATAATGAAGGACACAAGCGTTTTTACCTGAAGCTATGATTGGCGTATACGCAAATCCTTTTGAACGACTTCTCAAAAATTCATGCATGATCTCAGCCTCTATTTCGTACTCCATCACACCGGGTTTCAAAAAATCAAGTACGCGCTGAACGCCTTTTTTAGTGATGTCACAAGCTGTTTGCATCAAATCAATTTCTTCTTGCTCTTTTACCGAACGAATACGATGTAAAATCGTAGCGCTTTTTCGAACACCATGAGCAGGATATTTCTTGGTAATTTTCTTAATAAAACGATCTTCACGTGTTTGCACCTCTGTGTTTGCGCGTGTATGCTCATTGGTGTTGAAGTATATATTTTGAGCTTGAGCCATAACGACCTTCATCGTGCTTTCAAACTGATCTAGCCAATAAACATTTTTAATTCCCGAAGTTTCGAAAGCAGCTTCTTTGGTCAGTTTTTCACCTTCCCAAACAGCAATATGTTCGTTGGTTTCTCGAAGGAATAACATTTCGCGGTGCTCCTCATTAAAAGCGTCTGGGAATAAAACCAAAATACTTTCTTCTTGATCAACGCCAGACAAATAAAAGATATCTCTATGTTGTTGGAAAGGCATCGTGCTATCTGCACTGATGGGATAAATATCATTTGAGTTAAAAAAAGCGATGGAACGGTGCTCCATCGCTGCCGTAAATTTTGCTCTATTTTTAATGAATAAGTTGCGATCTATTCTATCGTATTTCATGCTGCTCGTCTTATTTTATAGTTCTTATGCCAACCGCTAAAGATAAGAATTTTATAAGTTGATTGGCCGATATTTCTTGCTCAATATGGACGATATGATGGAGAAATTGTGTCGTTCATCGATCAAGTTGAATACCTTTTTCAACCCTGATTAGCTCTACTACTTGCCTGGCGCGGATAAAATCTTTAATAAAACGTACTGAAATTCAACATTTGTGGTTAAATTTGCGCTTCCAAAAACGGAGAACCATGTCAGAAGGAATGAAAATATTCTCAGGAAGAGCTACACGTACACTCGCAGAAAAAATTGCTGGTTGTTATGGTGTTGATCTTGGAAATGTCATTGTTACTGAATTCAGTGATGGTGAATTCCAACCTTCTCTTGAAGAAACCGTTCGTGGTCAAGATGTTTTCTTGATTCAATCAACGATGCCTCCTACTGAAAATCTTTTTGAATTAATGTTAATGATTGATGCCGCGAAGCGTGCTTCTGCTAAATCAGTTGTTGCCGTTATCCCTTATTTCGGTTTTGCTCGCCAGGATCGAAAAGACAAGCCACGTGTGGCAATAGGTTCAAAAATGGTTGCCATGATGTTAGAGAAAGCAGGCGCTGATCGTATCATGACAATGGATTTACATGCAGATCAGATTCAAGGTTTCTTTGAAATTCCTGTCGATCATTTATATGCTTCTACGATTTTCTTGCCGTACATTGGAAGTATCAATAACGGGAATTTAATCATGGCTGCACCAGACGCTGGAGGAGCAAAACGTGCTAATTCTTATTCTAAAAAACTAGACCTAGGTTTAGCCATGTGCCATAAGCAACGTAAAGTAGCCAATGAGGTTGCTGAAATGACGGTGATTGGAGATGTTAAAGGAAAGGATGTGATTTTGGTTGACGATATGGTTGATACCGCAGGGACATTAACCAAGGCAGCTGATTTGTTTTTGGAGAACGGAGCAACTTCTGTTCGTGCTTTATGTACACACGCTGTGCTATCGGGACCAGCATATGATCGAATTGAAAACTCTTCATTGTTGGAGCTCGTGGTAACAGACTCTATACCGCTGAAAAAAGAGTCTGATAAAATTAAAGTTTTATCAGTGGCAGAATTGTATGCGAATGTCATGCAAAGCTTGGTTAATCAAGAGTCGATTAGCCGATTATTTTAAATAAGTAAATAAACCGCACGGAAAATTAACACCGTGTTTAAAACAAATACATAATGAAAGAAGTATCATTGAGCGGTGCGCTTAGAACGCACGTAGGGAAAAAGGATGCGAAAGCTGTCAGAAAAGAAGGCAGAGTACCATGTGTAATTTACGGTAGTGGTGAACAACATCACTTTAGCGTAAAACACGTTGATATGGAAAAATTGATTTATACGCCGAACGTGTACATGATCAATTTAGACATTGAAGGGAAAGCTGTTAAGTCTATCATTCAAGATATCCAGTATCATCCAGTAACGGATCGTATCGTGCATGTTGATTTTATTGAGTTAGCAGACGATAAAAAAGTAAAAATGAATATCCCAGTTAATCTTGTTGGTCGTGCACCAGGTGTATTGAACGGAGGTAAACTTCAGCAAATTTATAGAAAACTTAAAGTTGTTGGTTATCCAAAAGATATGCCTGATACTATCGAAGTGGATATTAACGCATTAAAAATTGGTATGGCTGTTCGTGTGCGTGACATCTCTGTTGATGGCATCGAATTGTTGAATGCACCAAGCGCAGTAGTTTGTTCAGTTAAAATGGCACGTGGTGCTGTTAATGCTGACGACGACGACGAAGAAGAAGCAGGTGAAGAAGGAGCAGAAGCTGCTGCGGAAGGCGAAGAAGGATAAACATATTCTTAGAATCTATAAAAAGGTTGTCCGGTATCGCTGGGCGACCTTTTCTTTTTATATTCATTTAGACTTTTCAATAAAAAAATTCAGACAGCATGAAGTATTTGATCGTTGGTCTTGGAAATCCCGGAGAAAAATATGCAGAAACCCGTCATAATATTGGGTTTAAAGTATTGGATCATTTAGCCAAAGAAGATGAAAAGTGTTCATTTTCAGTTGATCGTTTAGGTGAAGTAGCTACCTATAAATTCAAAGGAAGAACGCTGATTCTCTTGAAGCCATCTACCTTTATGAATCTCAGCGGAAAAGCCCTAAACTATTGGATGCAACAAGAAAAAATTCCAACGGAAAGAGTCTTAGTTATAACAGATGATCTCGCTTTACCGTTTGGCAAACTCCGCATGAAGGGAAAAGGAAGTGACGGTGGACATAATGGTTTAAAAGATATTATTGCGGTGCTCAACACCACTAAATTTCCGAGGTTAAGGTTTGGTGTGGGAGATGACTTTGCAAAAGGGCGGCAAGTAGATTATGTGCTTGGAAAATGGTCTCCATTGGAAAAAGAGACTTTAGCAGATCGTATTAAAATTTCTCATGAATTTATTAAGAGTTTTGTGACGGTTGGAATCGATCGTACGATGAGTATGTGGAATAACAAATAGAATGACCTCGATTCCGAATTCCATCTCATCCCATTATCAAATCAGACCACAGCAATGCCAACTACTGGCGGGTGGTGATATCAATGATGTTTATTGTATTGAATTGAACACCAATGAAAAGGTGGTTTTAAAAATCAATGATGCTGATGAGTTTCCTAAGATGTTTGAAGCGGAAGCTGAAGGTCTTGAATTATTAAAGCAGTCCGGAAGTTTCCGTATACCAAAAGTGCGTTCTGTTGTACAGCTGGATACATATCAAATTTTGGAGTTAGAGTATCTTGCCACTGGAATTCCAAATGATGACTTTTCCGAAGTCTTTGGTAGCCAGTTGGCAATATTGCACCAGAATCAAAAAGAGAATTTTGGTGGAGTAAATGATAATTACATCGGAAGTTTACCCCAGTCGAATCAGTCACATCCAACTTGGACTGATTTTTTTATTTCAGAACGTTTGATTCCACTCATCAAAAGGGCTTTTGATCAACGCCTTATAGATACGACAGAAAGAAAACAGGCGGAATCATTTTTTGCTTATGTCGATCAACTATGGCCAAAAGAAAAAGCATCTCTTATTCACGGGGATTTATGGTCTGGGAACTACATGATTTTGTCAAACGGTCAACCGGCTTTAATCGATCCTGCTGTTTATTTCGGTCATCGTGAAATGGATATCGGTATGATGCATTTATTCGGCGGTTTTGATCCGGATATTTTTGAATCCTATCAAAACTTATATCCATTAGAATCGGGATGGCAAAAAAGAATTCCCTATAATCAAGTTTATCCCCTATTAGTACACCTTTGTCTATTTGGTCGAGGATATTGGTCTAGAATAGATGAAATTATTGATGAATTTTATTAAATTGTTTCTCGAAGCAAAAAATCCAATGACAAACCTAACCGTAAACCCTAGAAAAATAATATTGCTGACTGCCTTTATTGGTGTATTTGTATTATTATCATCATTGACAATTAACCGAGATCATTCTATAGATGACGATCCGGATTGTCTGGAGAAATTGAATATTCCAAAGGAGTTCTCACCAGAGGCAGATACACTGAATCGATTTTCGATTGATTTTCCATGTCCTCCAGAAACATTTGCAATATAGGTTTATCACCCTAATGGAGACCGCGTTTATTTTTCGCAAGATCCAAAATTCAGTTGGGATGGAAATGATCCGGAATCAAAACCTTGTGAGACCCAAGTTTATTCTTGGAAATTGAATTACAAGTATCAAATGCAGAATGTCATTCTAAAGGGAGGACTATTGCTTTTGCGATAAGTCTAACAAGTTGTTTAAACTCGACGAATGTCTGCTCCAAGATTATTCAATCGAACATCAATATTCTCGTACCCGCGATCAATTTGTTCAATATTGTGAATCGTACTTTTTCCTTCTGCCGATAGTGCAGCAATTAATAAGGAAACACCGGCACGAATATCTGGCGATGTCATGCTGATACCTCTTAGGCGATTTTCATGATTTAATCCGATTACCGCTGCTCGGTGTGGGTCGCATAGAATAATCTGGGCACCCATATCTATTAGCTTATCCGTAAAGAATAAACGCGATTCAAACATTTTTTGATGGACTAAAACAGAGCCCTTAGCTTGGGTTGCTGTTACCAATACAATACTCAATAAATCTGGTGTAAAGCCTGGCCAAGGCGCATCAGAAACCGTTAGAATTGATCCATCTATAAATGTGTCAATTTCGTAAGATTTTTGGGCAGGTATAAACAAATCATCTCCTCTTAACTCCATTTGGATCCCTAATTTTCGGAAAACAGATGGAATGATACCAAGATCTGGATAGCTCACGTCTTTAATGGTGATTTCCGACTGTGTCATAGCTGCTAGCCCAATAAAAGATCCAATCTCAATCATATCAGGAAGGATACGATGATAACATCCTTTTAATTCTTTGACTCCTTTAATTTTGAGCATGTTGGAGCTAATTCCTGAAATCTTTGCTCCCATGCTGTTTAGCATTTTACAAAGCTGTTGCAAATAGGGCTCACAAGCCGCATTATAAATAGTCGTTTCACCTTTGGCTAAAACAGCAGCCATAACAATATTTGCAGTACCAGTGACGGAAGCTTCATCCATATGGATATAAGTTCCTGTTAGTTTTTTAGCCTCAACCGTATAAAAATAAGTCTTTGCGTCAAACTTAAATTTTGCTCCTAAATGGGTAAAACCCTCAAAGTGTGTATCTAATCTTCTTCTGCCAATTTTATCACCGCCTGGTTTCGGCATGTATGCCTTTCCAAATCGTGCTAAAAGTGGTCCGATAATCATTATAGAACCTCTTAATCCTGAGGCACGTTTCGTAAAGTCATCTGTTTTCAGGTATTCCAAATCGATATCGGCAGCTTTGAAATTATAGGTTCCCTTCTCTACCTTCTCCACTTTCACACCCATGGCCTGAAGTAGATTAATTAATTTGTTGACATCAATGATATCAGGAATATTACTGATGGTCACCTTGCCTTTTGTCATTAAAACAGCACAGAGCACTTGAAGTGCTTCGTTTTTTGCTCCTTGTGGTACGAGTTCTCCTTTTAGCGGTTTACCACCGTGAATTTCAAATGCCCCCATATTGTTTAATGTCTTTTACGATTGTTGTTATTATTGTTATTCTTCCGTTTTTTACTCTTATGCTTTTTACTCACATTATTATTGTTTGTATTACTTTTTAGTCCATACAATTTAATAATCGATGAAGTGGAAGGAAGGAAAGTAAGATCTTCTAATATGATTCGATCATTGGATAATTTTCGCAAATGATCTCCAATCATTTCATCCTCAATCGAATTAGAATTAAATACAATATAGAACTGCTTCATGATGGTTGCGATCGTTTTAATCAAAGCGTCGCGCTCATCTTTATCCTCCATTTCACACGCCTTTTCAATCAACTTTTCCACGTTCTTACCATAGTGTCCAATCTTGATCGGTGACTGTGGATAAGCAACACGTTGAGGTTTTTCATCAAGCACTTCCTTAATCGGCAAGGGATAGGGAGAGTCCACGTCCAATTCAAAATTAGACATGATAAAAAGATGTGTCCATAATTTTGGTTTGTACTCTTCTGCATCCCGCAATTCAGGTTTTAACTCTCCCATGACCTTTATTATGGCCTGCGCTACCTTATTGCGTTCATCGCGATCACTTAATGAAACGGCGTGATCTACCATTTTTTGCACATTACGTCCATACTCGGGAATGAGCATTTTCGGACGGGCAGTATTATACTCCAGTGCTTCTATATCTGACATATTTCAAAAATACTATTTTTTCAAGGACTTTCAGAAGTCGCTTATTAATTTGATGTTAAGAATTGAATGTTAAAACTTCTTTGTTATTGGGGTCTTTACTTATTCCTATCACTATCGTTGAGGGGTAAGTTCTGTCATTTGTTCGAGGGCGGCTTTAACTGTATTGGTTGGCATTTTACAAGCACCTTCGATACAGACAAATACGGTCGTTTCTCCCAAAAACTTACCTTCCAACAACGCTAGGTCGCTTTCTGTCGTAGCTCCCATTAATAGGCAATCTGGATGATAATTCTTATGGATTTCATTTCTAAAGGACTCACAATTCTCTCCAGTCACGGCAACCTCATAATAGGTATGAATATTTTTCAAAGCCAATTGTCCCCAATTTGTATAATTGCTTCCAAAGTCGGGCATCTCTGCATAAACATTGGCTAACATTTGCCGTGCTTTTTCTTTATAGTCCCTTTTATCCAAAAGAATACCTAAATCAAAAAGGGCATTGGCCATCACCGAGTTGGAAGATGGGATGACATTATCGGTTATTTCCATTTTTCGTGCGATCAGTGATCCTTCCGCATCTGAGGAAAAATAGAACATTCCGCTATTTGCATCATAAAAATGTTCCATGGCGTATTGGGCCATTAAATCGGCTTTCGTGAGATAGTCTTCGTTAAACGTATTTTCATAAAGTTTAATGCAAGTTGCAATTCCGAAAGCATAATCTTCCAAAAAACCATCAATGGATGAAACCCCATCTTTATAGGTGTGAAATAATTTGCCATCTGCGGTGAGTTGTTGTTCGAGCATCCATTTTGAATTAAAAAGTGCTCCTTTTAACATCAGTTCATCACCAAACACCTCATAAGCATCTAATAATGCAATTTGCATCATGGCGTTCCAAGAAGTGAGAGCCTTATCATCTAGCCCTGGACGAACACGATCAGATCGGGCTTCTAGCAGTTTGTTGCGAATCGTGTTGAATTTGTTTTCAACTTCATTGACTTCCATATTATTTGCCGCAGCATACTCTTCATTACTCAAAGGGCGCATTAAAATATGCTTGCCTTCCCAAAGGGTCCTTTCACCGATTCCGAAGTAATTCTTCGCAAAATCAAAATCTTCAGCTAAAACAGTTTGTAATTCCTCTTCCGTCCATACATAGAACTTCCCTTCTTCTTCTTCACTATCGGCGTCTAAAGCAGAATAATAAGCGCCTTTATCATTCATCATTTCACGATACGCCCAAGTTAAGGTTTGGTATACAACATCTTTATACAGCGGGTTATTTGTTCTGCGATAAGCGTTAGAATATAGCGAGACCAATTGAGCATTATCGTAGAGCATTTTTTCAAAGTGTGGAACTTTCCATTCAGGATCTGTTGAATAGCGAGAAAATCCACCTCCAACTTGATCAAATATGCCCCCTTTTACCATTTTGACCAAACTCAAGTCAACGTGTTTAAGAACATCTTCATTATCATTATGAAAAGCATACTGTGTCAAAAACTCGAAATTATTCGGCATTGGGAATTTGATTTTTCGTTGATCTCCGCCATAAACGGTGTCAAAGAATGGCATCCAGTTAAGGACCATTGAATCGATCACAATTGGCAAAAATGCCACATCTTTAGCGGGAGCCTGAATTAATTCAGATTGTTGAATGCCTTCAGTTAAATTGGCAGCAAAACGCTCTACCTCTTTTGGTGATTTTTCAAATTTGTATTGCAGGTTATTCATTAATTCGATCCATTGACCTTTTTCATAATAAGTACCCCCATAAATTGGTCGGCCATCGGGCAAAGTAAAGCAGTTTAAGGGCCACCCGCCGCCACCTGTCATTAATTGGACGGCATTCATATAAACCTGATCAACATCTGGGCGTTCTTCTCGATCGACTTTGATGCAAATGAAATTCTCATTCATCAACTCAGCGACTTCTTCGTCCATAAAACTTTCCCGTTCCATGACATGACACCAATGGCAAGAAGAGTAACCAATGCTTACAAGGACGAGTTTATTTTCTTTTTTTGCTTGTTCAAAAGCTTCATCGCCCCATGGCATCCAGTTGACAGGGTTATGGGCGTGCTGTAATAGATAAGGACTCGTTTCATTGACTAAGGCATTTTCAAATTCGTGATGTTCTTGGTTATTCGTGTCCTGTTCCCCTTGACCATTGCAAGAGAGAAACGATATTGCAAGGCCCAATAATAGAATTGAAGGAAGATTTAATAACGATTTCGAACCGATCATACGAATAGAAAATAAATTTTAGTAAATATAGCTATCTTGCCACGGATTTTGACTGTATTTGCTGAGATATGAACCCTTTATGCAAATTTTAACAAAAATTCATGTAAAAACAGCCAGATCAGAATATAATACTAAACTTATGAAGCGCATATTATTCTTATTTACCATGACAATCACGGCTACTTTGACTTGGTCGCAAGATTATTTTCAACAAGAGGTGAATTACACCATTAGTGTTGAATTAGATGATGAAAAAAATATGTTATCTGGTTTTGAAACATTTGAGTATGTCAATAATTCACCAAACGAATTAAGCTTTATCTATGTTCATCTTTGGCCGAATGGATATCGCAATAATGAAACGGCATTGGCAAAGCAATTGTATGATATGAACAATATGGTCTTAGAATACGCGACTGATGAGGAAAAAGGCTATATCGACTCGCTTGACTTTAACGTGGATGGCAAGTCTGTGAAATGGGAGTATGATTCTGAACATATTGATATTTGTAAGCTTATCTTAAATCAGCCCCTAAAGGCAGGTGATCGCATGAAAGTCACCACGCCTTTTCAGGTGAAAATACCTTCTGGAGATATCTCACGTTTAGGGCATGTAGGAGAATCCTATCAAATTACACAATGGTACCCAAAACCGGCGGTATATGATAAAGAGGGATGGCATCAAATGCCTTATTTAACTCAGGGTGAATTCTACTCTGAATACGGATCATTTGATGTGTCCATTACGTTGCCTGAAAACTATGTGGTAGGCGCAACGGGAGATTTACAGACGGAGAGTGAATTCACTTTTTTGAATGAGCGAGCAGCTCAAACAAAAAAGGCTTTTGATGATAGCGAGTTTGAAAAAAGAACCTTTAATGATGAATTTCCAGAAAGTTCTAAAACCAAAAAGACGATTCGATATACGCAAAAAGACGTACACGATTTTGCCTGGTTCGCTGATAAGCGATACGAGGTTTTAAAAGGAGAGGTAAAGTTGCCAAATTCAGAACGCATGGTGACGTCATGGGCTATGTTTGTCCCAGAAAACTATGATATCTGGGAGGATGCAATTGAATACCTAAATGACGCCACCTTTTATTACTCCAAATGGAATGGAGACTATCCTTATAATCAAGTTACTGCTGTTGATGGGACGATTAGCGCAGGTGGTGGAATGGAGTATCCTAATGTTACGGTAATTGGTAATTCAGGTACAAAAGAAATGCTGGAAGTGGTCATCGTCCATGAAGTAGGGCATAATTGGTTTTACGGTTTATTGGGATCAAATGAGCGTGACCATGCTTGGATGGATGAAGGATTGAATACCTTGAATGAAATCCGCTACATGCAAACTAAATACCCCGATAATACGCGTTTGTCTGACATGGCGAGAGGTGCAGCACACCGCGTTCATTTTCATGACCTCAATCATCAAGATATGTCAGACATTACTTATCGAATGGTAGCGGCTTATGGAATGGATCAGCCAATAGAGTTAAAATCGGCAGATTACTCCAGTCTCAATTATGGATCAATTGTTTATGCTAAAACTGGACTCGTATTCAGCTATTTAAAGGATTATTTAGGAGATGAAGTTTTTGATAATGCGATGCAAAAGTATTATGACGAATGGCATTATAAACACCCACAACCTGAAGATTTAAAATTGATTCTTGAACGGGAGACGGCTAAGGACTTGGGCTGGATATTTGAAGACCTCATTCAAACGACGAAACAGATAGATTATAAAATCAAAAACGTTAAGATTTCTGAAGATAAATCGGTCGTCACGATTAAAAATAAGGGGCAAATTGAGGGTCCAATTCGTGTAGATGCTATGAATTTTGGTAAGGTTCGAGAATCAAAATGGATTGAACCTGGAGAAACAGAAGCTACCTTTAACGGAACAAGTTATGACCAGTTTATTATTGATGCCAATCGTCAGATTCCGGAAGTGAATCGTAATAATAATTATTGGACAAAAAAGGGGTTGTTTCATCGCGTTGAACCATTGAGCTTTACCATGCTAACGACTTATAATCGTGGTGAAGAATGGAATATGTATTGGTTACCAGCTTTAGGTTATAATGTCTACGACAAGTTCATGTTAGGTATGATGTTTCATAATGTATCCATTCCTAAAAATAAATTTGAATACATGATCGCACCGATGTACTCTTTTGGTCAAAATACGATAAGTGGATTAGTGGATATGAATTATACTTGGATACCAGCGCGTAATATCCGGACAATTAAACTCGGACTTTCTGGTAAAACATTTGGCCAAGGTCTTGGGTATGCAGATAGTGATTTGGTTCCGAATGACAATCGTTATTTTGTTGTGCAACCATATTTGGATTTGATGATCGGCAAACCAAAAGAGAAGAAAAATTATCAGCAGAACGTACTCTTAAAAGGGCATTATATCCTTGAACAAAATGCAACGGCTAGCACTTATGATTCAGAAATAACAGGAGCATCTTTATCGTATCGTCTTGATTATAAAAAACACGTCCATCAATTTTCAGCAGCTTGGCGTTTAGATTTTCTAAATGTAGCAGATGAAAACCCACTGATCTCGGAGTCATCTTCTCTAATGAATTCTGGTATTGAATTGGATTATTCATTTGAATATTGGGATCGCAAAGATAAATCACTTAACCTGAGACTCTTCTTCGGACAAAATTTATTTTACAATGGTGTTATCAATGATCGTTATGGATTTGCACTCGGCGGACAATCAGGTTCAATGGATGTGATGTATGACCATTTTTTATATGGGCGAAATGAAACATCGGGATTATGGTCTAATCAGCGTATAGAAAATCAAGGTGGATTTAAGACAACTTCGAATTTTGGTGTTACCAACGGCTCCTTAATAGCAGGGAACTTTTATGCTCAACTACCATTTATTCCGTTAGTGGGTGTGTTTGCTGATTATGGTGTGTTTGACAATGCTGGAACGATGGAGTCGGCATATAATATGGGATTGGGTATTCGAATAAGTTCAAAATTTGCGGTATACTTCCCACTATTAGAATCAGACAACTTAAAGAACTCATACCCTGACGGTTCGAATTACGCCAGTAAGATTCGATTCACAATAGACCTCAACGGCTTATCACCACAGAAACTTATTCCGAACGCATTGTCCGGATTCTAACTCAGTTTAAAAAGGATTTGATTATTAAAAGAGAAGAGGGGGAATTATTTCATTTTCCCTCTTTTGCCTTTATTCATTTGCGCCATGCGCATCTGGTTGCGTGAAGTGGCCCGACCCATCTGTTTTTTCAAGTCTTTGATGTGCTGCGTCAACATACCTTTTGTGTCGAGTTTCTTAGCATCATTTAGCAAAGTCTCAGCCTCTCTCCTTCTACCAGTCTGCATGCAAACAGCACCGATATTTAGTTTAGCCATTGCCTTATCATGATCTCGTTTAAGACCAATGCTTAATGCTTTTCTGAAATACGATTCAATTTGCCCCATTGAAGAAACAGCTGATCCTGAAATACCTTTTAGATAGAAAAAGTAAGCCCGTTGTCCTTTCATTAAATATTCAGGTTGCTTGATACGATTGAGGTATTTTTGCGCTTTCTCCATATTTTGTTGGCGGAGTTGCAAAGTAGCCATGATCAGGTTTTCATTTCTAAAAATGAACAAACCAAGAAGCGCTGTGATGAATATAAAAACGATACCCCAGCCCCAATATCCTGCAGAGAATAACCAAACAGTGAAACCAAGTGAGCTAAGTGTTAAAAGTGATTTAAGTATTAAAGCAATCATAAAATTATTCAGATATAGTAGCGATACATTTTAATTCAATAGCAATAGGAGTCGGCAAACTGTTGATCTCAACAGTCGTGCGACAAGGTTGATTATCTTTGAAGTACTCTGCGTAAATGCGGTTGTACGTATGAAAGTCACGTTTCATGTTGACCAAAAAAACTGTAACATCCACCAATTCATCCCAAGAAGAGCCTGAAGCTTCTAGGATGGTTTTTACATTGTCAAAAACCGAGCGACATTGTGCTTCAAAGTCAAAAGCTTTAAAATTTTCATTGTGGTCCAATTCTAAACCTGGCACAAACGAATCGTTTGTATCAGAACCAGCCACGCGCGGTCCAACACCAGAAAGAAACAATAAATTTCCAACCTTTCGTGCATGAGGATATAAACCTACCGGTTTTGGTGCCTCATTCGTGCTTATTTTTTCAGACATACTGTAATTTTGCTACAAATATACCTAATTGTCAAAAGTTATAAGGTTATCCGCCTTATATTTGTAAAATATGCGATCTAAAAACATTCTTTGTGCCGTTTTTGGTTTTCTAATGACCCTCATTGCTGCTTTCTTTGGAGCAAGTATTCATAGTTCAAAAACAAATGTCCACATCTCTCACTTGAATGAATTGGATCATATTCACCATTTTGACCCGGAAATCATACCGCAATTGAATGCACAAGCAGCCATGTTTACGATGCCTTTTGTGCTGGCTTTGCTCTTTTTTGAATTGTGGATTGTCTTCAAGTCTGATATTCGACAGGTTAAAAATATTGCGATTGGGCTAACAGTTGCAGCACTCATCATTTTAGTTGTTGCGATTCTGACGTTGATGAATCCGGTTGAATTTGATTTTAGTCAATGGGGTTATGTCTGGATAACAATGGGCATATTTATCGTTGCGGGTAATGCACTTTCTATTTTCATTAAAGGAAATGCCCCTCAAAAGGTTTAATCTCAAACCGACCTTTAACAAATAATTAACTTTTGTAGCGCCATAAGCCTTTGTTTATAAAGGCGTAACGATTTTGGCATATCTCTTGCAGCTATCATAATATGTTTAACTAAATTAATTATTATGATCGCAAAAAAAAATCCAAAAGCAGACCTGGAGAAAAAACGGTTTGCATTTTTCCAAATCGGACTCATCATTGCCGGTTCAGCTTGTCTAGCCGCATTTGAGTACACCACCGTTCAGGTTGAAGAAGCTAATCACTTTGTTTATGAAAATGATGACGATATAATTGTCCTTACAGACATTCCCGAAGAGCCAAAACCAGAGCCTCAAAAATCACAAAAAGTGCAGGTGATGACACCTGACATCAAGGTGGTGAAAACAAAAGTAATTGAAGGTGACCCAAAAGTCCTGCATAAAGGACAAAAGGTAATCATTGATGACGGTGATGGCGAAGATTGTCTCGATTGTGGATATGAAATAGCCGATATCGATCCAAGTACTATCTTAGAGATATCAGAGATACCACCTTCATTCCCTGGCGGTGCTGGAGCAATGGCGGGTTTCATTCGTGATAATATTCGATTACCAGACTTCCTTTCTATTCATGACCAAGGAACAGTGTATGTAGAGTTTGTTGTGAACGAAGATGGCTCAATAGAGCAGTCGAAAGTCGTAGGGAAAGTTTCACCAGATCTTGACGAGGCCGCTTTAAATGTGGTCAACAAGATGCCAAAATGGACACCAGGTGAACAAGCGGGTAAAAAAGTGCGTGTTCGCTTTACCGTTCCTATTAAAATTGTAACACACTAGGTCACTCAAGATCGCAAATAGCATAAGGCCTTTTCGTCTCGTACGAAAGGGCCTTTTTTCGTTTGTAACATAAAAAGCACTTTTTTCGTTTACGCTCAATAGAATGGGCGTGTCTAATAATTGGTAAAATAGGTTTTTACCCTTATTTTTGCGCGTTGCATGCGGAAAAGAAAATTAATTTGACTTTTTTTTATTCCTCAAGCAACTTTTTTGAAACGACGTCAGTCTAAACTACAGAAATCACAAACGAACCATTTGTTTTGATAGACGAAAATGGAAAGTTTGAAAACTAAAAAATTAAAAAAATGAACAATCTGAAAAGAATTCTTTTTTTGTTTGCCATCACAATGGCATCTATGTCATTCGGACAAGCCGCCGAAGAAGGAACAGCGGGAGAAGCTACAATTACATCTTCTTTTTGCGTAGAGCTTGACGCAAGTGTCGAGGTAACCACTGTTTACAGGGCAGATGCTAGTGCGCTTGGATGGGCATCAGAAGCTGCGGCTAAAAAAGCATGTGGATTCCATTCAAATAACTTGGTGACGTATGAGCAAGATTATGCGAATAACGAAATCATTATTTATATCCATACAGACCGTACTTCTGCATCGCAGGATGTGGCTTGGTGGAATGAATATCTTGAAAGTCTTTGTAATTAAGATAGATCTTAAAATTTAAATAAAAACAATACTATGTATTTAACGAAACATTTAAAAACAACTCTTTTGACGGTTGTGATGTTCTTGACAACCATGTTCTCTTATGGACAGTTGGATTTTGGGAACGGATACCTCATCGGGGATTTTGTAAACGTTGCCGTGAGTGGTGAACGTGGACGAGAAGGTACTGACGTAAGTGCGTTTGGTTTTCACCAAAGAGCACCTGCAGACCGTTGCGGATTCGTTGCTGACCCGAATGATTCTGGTTGGTTAGACGGAGCTGGTGGTATGGACGGTGACTTCTTTATGCCTGGTACTCCTGAAAACGGGTGGGGATTAAAAATTGATGGTGTCGAGTATAGTAACGCACACAATGCTTATGATATTATCGCAGATCCAGACAATCCAATTTCTTGGGTTTTAATCGGTGATTGTATTACCGTAACTTGGACCGGTGAGACGGTAACAGGCGTAAGAGTAATTTTAGATTATCACTTAATTCTTGGTGATGCCTTCTATACAACGGAGGTAACGATCATTAATAATACAGGTGCTGATTTAGTAGATGCATATTACTACCGTAATGTGGATCCAGATAACAATCAACCAATTAGTGGTACGTATACAACTACAAATACAATTGTATCGCAACCAGCGGATGATTGTCAGAAAGCATTAGTTTCTGCTGAAAGTGGTGTTCCTCACGATTCTTATTTAGGATTTGGTGGTTTAGGAGCTAAATTCCGTGTTTCACATGGTGGTTTCTCAAACCGTGATGGTGAAGATATCTGGAATGGAACTGGTGGTCTAGAAGGAACAGTTGGAGCTGTTTCTGTAGCGGATGCTGCAATTTCTTTAGCTTATAAAGATGACATTCCTGACACGGATACCTTAAACTTTACTTTTGCTGTTGTATTAAGTGAAGACGCGGTTGAAGGTGCATTCTCAAGTTTATATTATATCGATTACGAATCTGCTGGTGGTATCGGCGGTGGCGTAATTAATTCTTGTAACCCTGTTGTGGATACAGTTACTTCTTGTAATGGTAACCCAGCAATTTTGACGGTTCAAGGACCGAATGATGAAGATTACGTTTGGACTTGGACATCTGATCCTCTTGATCCAGATGCAGAAACTGACGGACCAACTATTGAAGTTGCTCCGGATGAGACAACAACGTATACTGTTTCTGGTGTTCCGATTTCTGATTGTTTAGAAGGTGAGATCACCAAAACGATTGTAGTACAATTCTCAGAAGGTCCAGATATCGAAATCGTTGATCCAGGACCACAATGTGAAGAATTTGACATTACTACTTTAGAGTTCTCTGATGTGAATGATACGGAGGATCCAAATATTGTCTTCTTGTCAGAATTCCCTGATAGTGCTGGACAGGTTGAACCTGAATTTACAGGACCATTAATGGGGCCAGATGATGATGTATGGTTGATGATTGGTGATACTGCTAATGGATGTTTTGATGTTATTAAGCTCGAGTTTGAGTTTGGTGGTATTGGAGTAGCTGGAGATGATACAACAATTGCCCTTTGTGGTGAGTCAGGAGTTATTGTTGACTTATATGACTATATCACTGAAGGCATTACTGAGGCTGGATCTTTTGAAGAAGAAACTTTCTCTGGACAATTTAATGAAGCAACAGGTGAATTTACAGTTGCGGGATTAGGTGGAACGTATGAGTTTACTTATACAGTATCTGGTTTGGACCCTTGTCCAGATGATGAGGCTACATTTATTGTAGAAGTTTATCCTCAGCCAGTAGCAGATTTCGAATATGAAGTGGATGGTGTTTCATCTGCAGATGGATTAGCAAGTACTTGTATTATTAATGAAGTTGATTTTGTAGATTTCTCTACTATTCCAGCTCCAGGTACAATTACGTCATGGGATTGGGATTTTGGTGGAGACGGAACGTCAACAGACGAGAATCCATCTCATACATTCTCTGCAATTGGAACGTATATCATCACATTGACTGTAACGACAGATGATGGATGTACTTCAACATTCGAGAAAGAAATCATTATTTACGAAGAGCCGATCTTGGATGCGATCTTTAACGATCCAACGTGTACAGGTTTCTCTGACGGATCAATCACAGCATTCGTTGAAGGTGGAAGTGGGACTTTCGATATTGAAATCACTGACGAGGATGGAACTGTATTAAATGCAGATGGATCTAACACAGCGAATACATTATCTGCAGGAACGTATTATATCAATGTAGTTGATGGTTCAGGATGTTCAGCTTTAGCGACGGTTGTATTAACTGACCCACTACCATTGATTCCTTACTACAGAGTTGTTGAGCCATTGTGTTATGGTGATCCTGGATATATCGTAATTGATTCGGTACAAGGTGAAGCAATTAACAATGCAATCAGTTATTTCTGGGCTCCTGAAACGGATGTGCCAAACGGATATGAAGCTGATTCAGTTAATGTAACAGGCGGAACATACATTTTAACAATCAACGATGAACGCGGATGTTCAAATGTGGTTGAAATTGAAATGACTGAACCAGCTGAGTTATTGTTCACAAGTGATTTAGGTTATGATCCTGCTTACTGTAGATTGTATGGCTACCAAAATGGTAACGGACAAGTTTATGGTGGAGCAACTGGAGGAACAGGTACACCTTCTTACTTATGGGAAGATCTTCAAAATGGAGATACGGAAGATAACTCGACTTGGGGTGGTAGAAATCCTGGAGATTATCGTCTAACAGTTACAGATGATAACGGATGTATGATTGATACAGTGATTACTGTAGATTCATTAAATCCAATCGCAGACTTTAACGTAATCTCTGATCAGTTGAATGCAGACTTAAAAGGTACAGCACCGGTTGAAGCGGTATTTGAAAATACATCATTGTATTTTGCTAACCCGAATAACCCACTTGCTGATACAACATTCTTCTGGAACTTAGATACAGCGAACGCAGACTACTTTATTATTGAAGATTATTTCTTCATGCCAGATACGATTTACGGACCAAAAGGTCAAACGTATGAAGTAGTTGTTTGTTTGACAGCGCAGAACAAAAACGGATGTAGTGATACCGAGTGTAAAACATTAACGATCTTTGAGCCAATCACGTTCGTTAATGTCAACATCTTTACACCAAACGGTGATGGTAATAATGACATCTTTACCTTCTCGCAATATGCAGCTTCCATTTCGGAGTTCTATTGTGTGATCGTAAACCGTTGGGGAGTGAAAGTGGGTGAAATCACTGACATTGACCTCGGATGGGATGGTACCGATATGAACGGTGATCCTGTTTCAGACGGTGTTTACTTCTACAAATATGAAGCAACAGCTGATAACGGCGAGAAACTCGCAGGACAAGGTAACGTAACCGTTGCCAAGTAAGCATCAGCTTAAATAATAATAACCCCGATCGCTTTGCGGTCGGGGTTTTTTTATGCCCTGATTTTTAAGCAGGGAAAGAGTATTAAGAAGAGAGCAACGTTTGTTGTGATCAATCATACTCGCGTGCATTTCGTTGGCTACAGTGCGGAAGTGCTGCTGCTCCTCTCCTCGCACGCATTTAGCGCAGCGCAATGCGTGCGGATCGTTTTTAAAAAGGTTCGTGAGTATTTAGATACACGTGTCCATTCGTGCGCATTTCGTTGGCTGCGGAGTAGCTGTGCTGTTAGCAAAGCCAACCATGTTTAAATGTGTGAATTCATGACCTCGATCCGCTTGGTTTGTTACCTCGTGCAGTGCAGGATTTTCAACACTGTGAAACTTCTAAGTCGCTAAAGATTTGTAATCCATCAATATGAGAAGATAGATGTGAACTAATACTTCGATTCTTCGTTTTGAACCGTAACTTTCAAAACTACTGCATTTGAAATTGTTCAGATTGCCTCTCACCATCCGCGTCGAATACTTTAGGACATCCTGATTTTGGCCATAACCATGCTAATTTAATTGTAAAAATAACCGGTTGATAGCGACTGTTAAACCAATAATGAGATGGATTAAAGTTAGTAAAATTTAGGAATGTGAGCACTGGTGCTTGTACCGTTGGCACGATAAATAAACCATCCTGCATTTTGATTCCAAAACCGAGTGTATAATGCAATTGACCGACCAATTTATCTTGGTTAGTGGATGCGAGTGGTGAGAGGTATTTACCTTCTGCCTGCTTGTCTTTCCCTCCATAAATGCGATAATCTACATTAAAACCAATCGACTGATCAATAAAGTTATACTTCGAGATTTGCCAGACATTGTGAATACCAGCTCGCAAAAAAGCGGAACCGAAATTTAAGCTACCGCGGTCTTTAACATCACCGAGTTCATATTTCTCTTGACCACCAAAGTGCTTTACGCCCAAGCCCCAATCAAAATAATGTACGATTTTATTCTTTTTACGAAAGAGGTGTTCCATTCCGCCTTCCAAATAATAACCTGGCAATCCGGTAGTGGTTAAATCATAATCCTGCTCCTCATCATTCGAATTATTGCCAGCCATATAGGTGACTCCAAGATCAACGTGCCAACCGATCGGACGGTAATGACTTGCGTTTTCACTCCAAATTAACCAACCCCAGTTTTTTGATTCTGAAAAAGGGCTATCATTCTTTTTTCGGGTGTTTCTTTTTTCAAAGTCTGACCCAATCTGAGTAAATCCTTGTCCTGCTCCAAAAAGCAGAACGATCATCCATACCGTTTTTAAATGCATACGACTAATTTAAGCTTTTTCCAGAAGTTCCAAAATATGCTCTTCCACTTCTTTTGAATCCCATACAGATGCTATGTCAGGACGATCCATTACTTTTTTCATGATAGCATCCTGGTGCATTCCGGCATTCCAAGCATCAGAATAGCGAATATTAGAGAAAGAGACTTGGCTATATAACGGCAACCATTTATTTGGGTACATCTCATTAAAACGAGCCTCTATTTTCTTTTGCAATAAAAATTGAGGGTCAGCTACATAATCACGCATCACATAATAATTGTGTACCGATAAATCTTGCAAGGCATCGCCATCAGGTTTGCGTTGTTTTTGATATTCGGCAAATACTGCCGGCCAATCCTCATTGTGTTTTTCCATTAATGAAGCCATGACCGTACAATCTTCAAATCCACCATTCATACCTTGCCCATAAAAAGGAACAGTGGCATGTGCCGCATCACCCATTAAGGCAAACTTGCCATTTGTCCATGGATAGCACCGAACAATAGCCAGCGACGATAAAGGATGATCATGCCAACTTTCAATTAAATTTGGACAGATTTCATAAAAATCAGGGAAAGTTTCTTTAAAGAATCGATCCACGTCAGCATCTGCTTTTAATGTTTCAAATGAATTTTCACCTTCAAAAGGCATAAATAAAGTGCAAGTAAAACTTCCATCTTCATTTGGTAATGCAATTAACATAAAACGACCTCTTGGCCATATATGCAAAGCATTTTTATCTAAACGATAAGAACCATCATCATTAGCCGGAAGCAATAACTCACGATAACCATCATCAATATAATCTTGCTTATAATCGAAACGATCCGTTTTCTGCATGGCATTGTAGCGCACCGCAGAAAAAGCACCATCACAAGCAAACACAACATCTGCTTGATCTTTAAATTCTTCACCTGTTTCTGAATCTTTCAAATAAACGATACCAGCTTCTAAGTCAGCGTCAATACATTGTTTATTATAATGAATCTTTGCATTGCCTTTTTCTTCGGCAATGTTCATCATACGCGCGTTTAGACCGCCCCTTGAAACAGAGTATATGGCTTGCCCCTCTTTTCCATAAGGTTGATAAGTCGTTTCACCCGTTGTGTCGTGCATGATTCGGCCGTGCATTGGAATGGCAATTTCATCCACTTCGTTTTCTACACCAACGCCTTTTAAGGCTGTCCAACCGCGAACCGACAAGGCCAGGTTAATTGATTTTCCTGCAGAAATTTCAGCTTTTCGAATATCCGGACGTCTTTCATAGATGGTTACTTTATAACCTGCTTTTGAAAGATAAACGGCCCATAATGAACCAACTAGTCCAGCTCCAACAATAATTGCACTTTTTTCCATGGTTTAATATTTTGTTCTTTTCCAGTGTTGCTGGAAACGTGATTTTCTAAAAATAGCTTCGTGGCGTTCTTTTCGTTTCCGGTTAAATACCGCACTAATACGCCATAAAAAAATACCTACAATGAGTATAACAATTACTTGAGACATTAGTTTCATCATGGGCATCGCTTCTGTTGCAGCACCGTTCAAGTAGATGTTGACTATATCCGGATCGTAGGTTTCGATCATGCCTGAATTGCTTTTTCCAGGATAGTACCAAAACGATAGACATCCTCAAATGAATTATATAAAGGAACTGGAGCAATGCGAATCACATTCGGCTCACGCCAATCAGCAATGACACCTTCTTTTGTGATGGCGTCAAATAATGTTTTCCCCATTCCGTGTGAAAGAATAGATAATTGTGCACCACGTCTTTCTTGCTCTTTTGGAGTAATGATTTCAAATTCGCAACGGTCTTTATTTCGCTCCGAAATTGCCTCGATAACAAACTCTAAATAATCGGTCAGTTTTCTGCGTTTTTCAATCAAGGCATCCATCCCAACTTCATCAAAAAGATCTAAAGAAGCTAAATGAGCTGCCATACCTAAAACAGGCGCATTACTCAATTGCCAACCTTCTGCTCCAGGCATTGGGTTAAATCCGGGCTCCATTAAAAATCGTGTATCCTTATCGTGTCCCCACCAGCCTGAAAACCTCGGTAATTCTTTGTTATTTGCATGTCTTTCGTGCACAAACATGCCTGATACACCACCAGGACTAGAGTTTAAGTATTTATATGAACACCATGCAGCAAAATCAACACCCCAGGCGTGTAGTTCTAGCTTTACATTTCCAGCGGCATGCGCTAAATCAAAACCAACATAGGCCCCAACTTTATGGCCGGCTTCTGTTATACGTTTCATATCAAATAATTGACCACTGTAGTAATTTACTCCACCGATCATGACCATTGCGAGTGAATCACCCGCCTCTTCGATTGCTCTGACAATATCTTCCTCATGAATCAAATGTTCACCTGGTCGAGGACCAACCTCAATAATCGCATCAGAAGGATCATAACCATGAAAACGTGCTTGCGATTCTAATGCATATTGATCCGATGGAAACGCTTTCTTTTCGCATATGATTTTATAACGTTCACCTTTAGGTTGGTAAAAAGAAACCATCATTAAATGAAGGTTGGTGGTTAAACTGTGGGTCACCACCACCTCAATCGGCTTTGCACCAACAACGCGCGCAATTTTATCTGTCAAAAACTCGTGGTAGGAAAACCAAGGTCTTTTGGCCTCAAAATGACCTTCAACACCCCAATTCTTCCAAGCTTCTAATTCTTCATCCAAGTAATTTTTTACTGATTTTGGCTGAAGTCCAAGTGAATTTCCGGTAAAATAAACCGTCTCAATGCCATTGATTACGGGGATGTGAAACTTTTCACGATAAGCGCGTAAGGGATCATTTTCATCTTGTTCTTGCGCGTATTCGATCGAACTTTTGTATGCTACCATTGTTTGTTATAATTTTGCACTGTGAAACGAAATTAGATCGTTGTCATCATTTATTCAAAGATACGAACATTGATAAAATACTTATGATCTCCAGAAAAAATTCTAAAGAACTATTCGAAATTGCAAAAGGCTTATTCCCGGGAGGTGTTAATTCACCCGTACGTGCTTTTAAGTCGGTTGAAGGCCCACCTTTATTTATCAAAAAAGGAGATGGTTGCCGTATTTGGGATGAAGATGGTAATGAATTTATCGATTTTTGTTGCAGTTGGGGTCCGCTTATTCATGGGCATAATCATCCAGATGTTAGAAATTCGATTCAAAATGCATTGGTCAATGGAACTTCCTTTGGAGCACCGACAGTTCTTGAAAATGAATTGGGGCAATTGATTATTGAAAATAATCCATATATCGAAAAAGTTCGATTTGTGAGCTCTGGAACGGAAGCTGTCATGTCTGGCGTTCGATTAGCTAGAGGATATACAGGTCGAGATAAAATTGTAAAATTTGAAGGATGTTATCACGGACATGTTGACTCTTTATTGGTTAAAGCGGGGTCTGGATTGGTGACATTTGGAACCTCATCTTCTGCTGGAGTACCAGAAGCTTTTTCTTCTGAGACATTGGTTTTACCTTTAAATGACGTTGAAGCCCTTGAACAATGTATTACTGATTATAGTGATGAGATTGCCTGTGTCATCATTGAACCAATTCCAGCCAACAACGGGCTATTGGTGCAAGAGCGTTCTTATTTACAGACTTTGCGGAAGTTGTGCACTGATAATGGGATCCTACTCTTTTTTGATGAGGTGATTTCGGGATTCCGTGTCGGTTTTGCTGGCGCAGCGGAACTATACGATATTCAACCGGACATTATCACGTACGGAAAAATTATCGGAGGTGGTTTACCGGTTGGCGCTTATGGCGCTTCCAATGAAATTATGGGGCACGTATCACCACTTGGGGATGTATACCAAGCAGGAACACTAAGCGGAAATCCAGTAGCTATGGCGGCTGGAATAGCTCAATTAAAAAAATGTTTAGAACCTGGATTTTACGAAGATCAAGAGAAGCGAACAAAAGATTTTGTCAATCGGATTAATGGT
>JAURQI010000142.1 GCA_030836155.1 Crocinitomix sp. | reverse complement strand
ATATTGTCAAAATCAACGGTAAATGGAGCACATCCCGTAGTTGAAGGTTCAGCTGCTGCCGCTGCATTTACATGGCTAATTCCAAAGTCAATCTTAAATACACCAACATCATAACCTGGTGATGTGGTTGAGTAAGCATCTGGAGAAGTTGCAAATCCACCTGAGATACACACCGATTGATAAACAATCCCGCGGTCTGGATCAAATCGGCTCGTTCCACCATCAACATGGTTTCCAGTATAATGGGTTGCGAATTCTAAATCTTCAGCATTTGGCGTTAATACGCCTAGGTAAAACCCTCCTGAATCAAACAAGGCATCATCCGTAACAGGAACGCCTGTTATCATACCCAAGTTTCCGTGACCTGAAAAATAGACGTAACCACAAGCATCAACCATAAAGGCAATTGGAGTAAAGTCGTTACCTCCAGCACCGATAACTGTTCCGAAGTTTAAGTCAACTAAATCTGGACTCAAGCTACAAATGAATTGTTGGCTACCAGGGTTACTGTATACATCAGGAGTAACTTCAGAGCCTGCAGAGCTTTGTCCGTACAGAAATACATTACCATCATTATCAAGATCTAAAAAGAAGGCCGCATCTGTGCCTCCTGTACCCCACAAGCTACTCGTCGATACAGTTGCTCCATCATCAATCAATCGCATAACAAAAGCATCTCTAGTGCCGCCTCCAAAAGCTGTTTGATAACCTGTCATAGCGACAAATTCGTCAGAACAAACTCCGCTGAAGTATACATTACCATCACTATCCAGTCTTAGGCCCATAGCTCCTTCACCTGAAGCGCCACCTATGAAAGTGGACCAGCGCAAATCTGATAATTCTGGGTTAAATGAGAAAACAACACCATCTTGGGCTCCACCTCCGTATGTTTCTTGATATGCTCCGGCCGTTGTCGGGAATGACGGTGAAGTCGTACATGAGGCAACATAACAGTTTCCATCTTCATCCGTAATGATTTCTCCACGGTATTGGTCACCGTAATTTGATGTCAGTGTATTGATTCCATCACCTTCTGCTGCACCGCCTATATAAGTAGACCCCACGATATCAGAACCGTCCAATGTTAAGTGGGTAATTACAATATCAGTATTAGAACCCCCATCTGGTCCAACGCCGTCAAAGGCATCGTCAGAAACCGGATAGTCAATAGATTGAGAAGAACCAAAAGTGTACAATTCATTGTCATCGCTTACGACGATACTGTGCGGAATATCTTGTCCACTACCACCTAAATAGGATGCATAAACCAAATCAGACGCATCTGGTTCTAATTTACTGACAGCGATATCAACACCACCGCCACCAAAATCGTTCTGAAATGATCCATCGTCCGTAGGGTAACCAGCTCCAAAAGAACGTGCGCCTGTGTAAATAAAGCCGTCTTTGTCATAGGCAGCACAGTGTCCCCAATTGGTTACGGTACTTCCTGAAAGTGAAGCCCCGATTAATTCTGGGTCAATAACTAATTCGTAATCTGAATCGTATCCCTCAGAAAATTCGAATGAAACTTTTCCATCTGTTACAATATATGAACAAGGCACTTCAATTTGAGTGCTGTCGATGATTTGATAGGCGTATGGTTTTTTCTCGATAAACTCACCAACGGATGTAATGTAAACTAAATTTCCATCACGAATTTCGATTTTATCTAATCCAGTATTCGTCATGGTAATCAAAGATGGATCTGAACCTGAAGCAACAATAAAATCATATTTGAATACGCCTTCATTGCTGTATACCTTCATATCGATGCCATCATATAGATTGTCGTATTCAACAACATTAAAAAGTGGCACATGAGATGCCCACTTCGATTTGTCATTACCAATAAAATAATTGTGATAAGCCTTTTGCTTGTCAATTCCTGATAATTTAGGATTATCATTCGCGCCTTCGAAATGGGTACGCCAAGCATGACCGTCAATCATGATTTCCATATCATGCGCTGATTCCATGTTATGAACGTGATCGTCATGGTCGTGGTCGTGAATATTTTGCACTTGTTCAGCGTCATACTGAACATAGGTAAAGACATTGTTTTCCAAGAAAACCGCGCCAACTCCAAGTGAGCTTTTATATCGGACATTGTTATGCCATTGTCCGTCATTTTGGATAAATTGAATTTTTGAATGCACCAATGGTATCGATTCAGTTTGAACCTGGGTGTATCCGCTTAATCCAACCAAAGCAAGAATGAGTGTAAAGGTTTGTTTATAAAGCATAATCATTATTTATTTGTTTTAGGCTTGATGCTATTCTAAAACGCAAATGCGGTTAAAAAAGTTGTAATAATTCGCAAATTAGTTAAAAATCACCTAACATCCATTCGTTGACCCTTTCTATTTCTCGCACAAGCAAGAAAGCATCAGTAGGTTGATTTACAATCAGAAAAAGATTGATTTTGCGGTCCGAAATGTATTAACATGAGCATCTACAATATCCGCTAATTTTATTGAATAGCCTCCACCCATGCTTGTTGCAACCGGAATACCTTTGTTGTAGCAAGTTTGAAATACAAATTGATCTCTTTTAAGACAGCCTTCTTTTGTCATGGATAGGCGTCCAAGTTTATCGCTTTTTAAAACATCAACACCGCTCAAGTAAAAGATCAAATCAGGCTGTACTTGTTCAATTAACTCCGGTAAAACAGCGGCTAATTTTTTTAGATATTCATCGTCTTCAATACCATCTGCTACGCCCAAATCGTAATCAGATTTCTCTTTTTTGAGTGGGTAGTTTTTTGCGCCATGCATGCTAAAGGTGAAAACGCGTGAGTCGTGTTCAAAAATTTTTGCAGTGCCGTTACCTTGATGCACATCCAAATCAACGATCATGATTTGATTTACTTCCTTGTTATGCAATAATTCATTAGACGCTATAGCGAAATCATTAAAAATACAAAACCCTTCTCCACGATCGGCATAAGAATGATGCGTGCCTCCAGCGACATTGAGCGAAACTCCATCTCTTATTGCGTGTCTTGCGCATTCCAAAGAGCCGTTTGCAATGTGTCGCCCTCTGTGAATCAGTGAGGGGTGGTATGGGAACCCCATTGCACGAATTTCATGTCTACTTAAATCGCCTGCCTTCAGTTTCTTCCAATATTCTTTCGTATGTGTCCTTAATATTTGAGCCTCTGACAAAGCTTCTGGATGAAAAAAGTCACCCTGCTCAACGATGCCTTCGCGCAGCAATTGGATCGGAATGAGGTCGTATTTTTCCATTGGGAAACGGTGACCATCTGGTAAATGTTGATAGGTATAAACGGGACTAAAAGCAACCTTCATTTTAATACCAATTTAAGTTGTTTCTGTTTTAAATTTTTGATATCCAAAGAATGCAATCAAAAGAGCAATCAAGGGTAAAAAGGCGATTATATAATAGACTTTATAATTCATAACGCCATAAAGGTAGGCACCCAGAATCGGAAATATGGCTCGTGCAAAGGAGTTGATCGACTCACTAATACCCATGACAGCTCCTTGTTTTTGCGGATCGGCATGCGCAGATATTAAAGCATTGAAAGTGGGAAAAGTGAGTGATAGTCCCAGATTCATAATGTAGTAAAAGCTAATGTATAGCCAAAAATTCTCCGTTATCGTCAAGCAAACTAAACCAATTGTGCATAATAATAGCCCAAGAATCAGTGTTGGAAATTCACCTAATTTGCGAATAACAATCCGAGATAAAAAGGCTTGATTGAAGGCTAGAAATATCCCTACAATCACCATGAAAATGCCGAGCTCTTTTTGGTCAAAATTAAATAAATCAATAACGAATAAAGCAATAGTACTGATATAAAAAGCCATCATTAAGGCAAAGAATAGCTTGGTCAAAAATAAGAGTTTGATGATTGGTTTAGGGTCTACCTCTCGTATTTTAGATAAAATGAATAACGATTTCCAAATGGGTTCTTTTTTGCGCTTCTTTCGTTCACTTTCGGGATGTGATTCTTTAAGATAGGCGACAATCGTAATTAAAGTAATTACTGAAATAACAATAGCAACGGCGATCGTGCCTTTATAGCCCCATGAAGTACTGGCAGCTAATCCACCAATACCCGGACCTACAATCATTCCAATACCTGAAATCCCCCCTAAATAGCCAAAAATATAGGACTTTTCTGTTCTTGTCGTGACATCAGAAACATAAGCGTTTGCAACGGACGTATTTCCGCCTGTTAAACCATCCAAGGATCTCGAAAGTCCGATGACAATCAAAGGAAGAGCGATGCCCCATAAAGGAATGTCAGGCAAAAATAAAGCTAACATAAAAATGAACCAGCTAATAAGTGTGCCTAATTGACTGATCAGTAAAACAGGCTTTCTTCCTAATTCATCTGATTTTGCACCTAAATAAGGTGCCCCAATAAATTGAAAAGCCGAATAAAGAGTGAGCATCAAGCCATATACCCATTCATCTGCACCATAATCCTCCACTAAGAAAGGAAGTATGGGCATCAGAATGGAGAAGCCCAAAACATTCACGAGTGTGAGCAAATAAGCAGGTATAAATCTTCGGTTCATTAATTTGCAAAGATACGTTCATACATTAACAACTGAGACGAACTGCTCTAATAACTCAGTTCTTCAAGATTTGTTCAGTACTATTCAGGTTGTCATGCATCCTTAACCGATGTAATTACGTCTAGTTGCGGGTATCCAATAATTCACAAAGGATTATGTGGGTTTATAGGTTGATCTTCAAAACGAATTCCCTATTTTTAGGCAATAAATAATTTTGAGCAAAACACTAATAGTCATATTATTATTTTGTTTTGGCCTTTCAGTCAATGCACAATCCATTGGTGAAAGCTGGGAGGTTGATCTTCGCAGTCAGTTTGGGATCGTAAAAAACAACGCTCGCTTTGATAAAGTCAATGGTGAAGAAGTGCTCTATTTTGCAGAGCGTGGAGAAAAGAAATATTTGTTTACCAATCGCGGTTTGATTGTACGGCAGCCGGAAGAATCGAGTCCACAAGAAAAATATGAGCGACATGAACGTGCAGAAAAAGGCTTGCCTGTTTCTTTACCTCATTTTTCCACCTATACTATTGCTTGGGCGGGTATCTCTTCAGCAGTTGAATTAACGTTGGATGAGCCTTATCAATTTTCATACAATTATCAGGACATTCATAATTCGTCGAAGACGATCAAAGAAACACCACACGCCTCTTTAGTTTATCAAAACATATATGAGCATATAGACTTACGATTCACCTTGCCTGAAGAAGGTGGTTTAAAATATGAGTACATCGTCAGACCGGGTGGAGATCCAAGTGATATCTCGATGTTTTTTGAGGATGCTGATATTGAATTAAATGATCGAGGCGAAGTTGAAATAGCATCGTGGCCTCATGAATATATAGACAAGGCTCCAGTTTGCTGGTATCAAGACAAATCAAGTGATATTCCTGTTAAATTTGAGCAAGATGGTCAAAATGTGTCTTTTTTATTAGGTGAATATGATTCTTTAAAAACAATAGTTATTGATCCTTGGCTTGTGACAGGATTGCCTTTTACAGATGTTCAACAAGCTTATGATGTAGGAATTGATCGTGAGGGCAATGTTGCGATACTTGGAGAACACGGCAATGAAGTTGCGCTATATGATAATACCGGAACCTTAATGTGGGTTTGGTTAAGTCCAGGAGACTTAAATGAATTTTATGGGGGCATGGATATGAATCCTTATAATGGGGAAATATATTATATGTTCATGGCACTGTTTCTAGGCATCGAGGATGTGTGGTGTCTGAATTTAGATGGGGATGTCGTTGCCAACAAAGCTTTCATTTCTGGGTATGATCCAGGAGAATTATGGCGTATCCATTACAACCGCATCACGGATGAGGTTATTGTGGGTGCAGGAGGATTACCGCGTGAATCCCATTTATGTGTTTTGGATGGCGACTTGCTCATTAACTCAACCTATGCACCTTTACCACCAGTACCACCGAATTTAACGGATGCTACATTCTTAGAATCGGATCCTTGTGGTGACGCCATTTATTTACTCTGTTCAGGAGACGGTGTTCCGCTTTATGATAATGTTTTGTATAAGTTAGATCAGGCTGATCCGGCCACGGTGATTTGGGAAGTAGGTGGATCACATGCGTTTGAAGAAATTTCTTGTATTGGCTATATGGGCTACGAAGTCATGACAGGTGAAGGACCCGATTGGTATTCGGCTAACGGACATAACGGAATTGCTGCCAGTTATGATTTGTATACTTACGATGGGGATTGGCTGTATAAATGGGATAAGGCAACCGGCGCCCGAATTGATTCCGTTGAGGTTACAGGTCCAGATTTAGGACCTTGGGGGGATTTAGCTTATTGTGGAGGAATTGATACGGATGTATACGGCAATGTATATGTTGGTACGGAAACCAGTTTGATAAAATACACCAGAGATCTAGAATTTGTGGAATCAATTGCTCTCCCAGATACTTGCTATGATTTGAGAATTGAAAGAAATCGAATGACAGCATCGGGTAAAGATTTTGTCCAAGCATGGGATATTGAATTTCCTGAAGTTGATTTTGAAATGAGTTCTACCCCACAACCTTGCGGTGCATGTGAAGGAACGGCAACAGTATCTGATTTTTCCGCAACAAGTGATGATTTTTCATACGCTGGTGTGGTGTGGAGTCCAAGTGGGCAAACAACAATAACCGCAACTGACCTCTGTGTTGGTTGGCATACAGCTACTGTTTATTGGACCAATGCAATTTGTGATAGCATCGCAAAAACCGACTCTGTAGAAGTTATTATTGGTGCTCCAGGAACATATAATGTGGATGTTGACCATGAGTCATGCGGAGCCTCTTGTGACGGAGCTGTTACCGTGACGGTAGAGGACGGATTTCCCCCATTCACATTTGATTTGGAAGGTGATGTGAATGAAACCGGTGTTTTTGAAGACCTCTGCCCAGGTGAATATAACTTAATTGTGACGGACTCGGATAGCTGCACCTATGAGGACTTGATTATTATTGAAGCCGGGGATTCGATTGATGTTGATATGATTGTATTGGATGAGGCTTGTCCTGGCGCTTGCAACGGGTCGATTGAATTAGTGCCCACAACGGGTGATGCTCCTTTCTATTATGAGTTCGACGGCGTAGCTGATGATGACGGAATACTGGAAGATCTATGTGTCGGGATACACACCATTTTTGTGTCTGATTCAGGTGGTTGCGCATTTGTCGGTGTAGCGGAAATCGAAACGGGAGAAAATATGGGACTGGATACTGTTTTAGCTAATTCACCAACTTGTTATGGGTTTAATGATGGATCAGCCACGGTAGAAACTTTACTCGGTGAAGACCCTGTTGACTATACGTGGATTCCAGAAAACCCTTTTGAAGGTCCGACTTATAACAATATGACGGCTGGTATATACACGGTATATGCAGAAGATGCGAATGGCTGTCGGGACACACTCGTTTTTGAAATGACACAACCGGACTCACTTTATGCAACGATTACAACAACAGATCCGCTTTGTTATGGTGATTCAACTGGGTTTGCAGTGATTGATTCAGTCTATAATGCCCAAGGAGACCTTTCAAATATTTCTTTTTTCTGGATGCCAAATACATTTGGCGATGAAGGGATAGGGGTTGACTCTGCTTATATGCTATATGCAGGGGATTATACGGCGACCATAAATGACGACTTTGGTTGCTCCACTGTTCTTGATTTTACGATAGCTCAACCACCGGCAATGTATTTTACGGAGTTCGGGTACGATCCAGCATTTTGTCGACTATTTGGTTATCAAAATGGCAATGGGGTTGTCTATGCAGGAGCTGCAGGAGGCGTTCCAGATTACAACTATGAGTGGATGAATATGGAGACCCTAGAAACAGAAGATAATACAACGTGGGGCGGACTCAACCCTGGACTATACCGAATGCGGGTGACAGATGAAAATGGTTGTGTAATGTTTGATTATGTCGAATTGGACTCCGTGAATCCAGAGGCTGCTTTTACGGTTAGTTCTGAGCAATTAAATGAGGATTTGATCGGAACGGAGATTGTCTTTGCTACTTTTACGAATCAGTCTGAATATTTTGCAAACCCGAATGACCCAGACGCCGACACAACCTTCTTCTGGAATCTGAATCACCCGATGGATGATTGGTTTGTCAGCCATGATTATTTTGAACAACCCGACACCAATTATGCTGGAGAAGCAGTTTACGAAGTTTGCTTAGTAGCTATCAATAAAAATGGCTGTACAGACACAACTTGTAAGTTGATAACGGTGCATGTTCAACCTGAATTAGTCGCACCTAATATTTTCACACCTGGCTCAGGTGCCAATAATGAATTTACTTTTGAGTATAGAGCTCAGGGAATCATAGAGTTTAATTGCACCATCGTTAATCGCTGGGGTGTTAAAGTGGCAGAATTAATGCATATAAACGACGCTTGGGATGGCACAGATATGAGTGGGAGTAATTGTAATAATGGCGTATATTTCTATACCTATTCGGCGAAGTCTACTAACGGGACGGTAATCACAGGCCAAGGCCATGTTCAGCTTGTGCGCGATTAGCAGAAAGCATTTAAATTCCGATCACCAAATCAGAGTAGTTTAATAATTGCGAATTTTCAAAGGAAATAAGTAATCCAACTCTGCATTTTTTCATAAATTCGTTCTTATGAGACATTTGTTCATTTTTTGCATTGCATTGATTTCGACGCAATTACAAGCGCAGCCATATAAAGGGGCGCAAACCCCAGAAGCGCTTAGTCATAGAGCGGCGGGTTGTGCTCCAGCATCAGCATCTACTTTTTTGGAGTTTAATAATGTCAAAGCATTGATTCATTCAGGAGGTAATCTTTGGCAGATATCTGGACAAAATTTTTCTCAATACGAAGTACCGAAAGGATCAGGAATAATGGCACTGTTTACTTCCGCATTATGGTTGGGCGGAATTGATATTAATGGTCAGCTCAAAATTGCGGCAGTCAGATATCGACAAGGAAATGATTATTGGACTGGTCCATTAACCGACGGAGGCGAAGCAGAAATAATTCCAGCCACATGCCAAGAATACGATCGCCATTTTGTAATAACACAAGATGAGGTGCGTGAGTTTGATGCTTGGTTTAATGCTGGTCAATTTGACGCTGAAAATGGAACAACTACTCAGGCGGATAATTTTCTTGATTATGAAATTCCCTTGTCAATAACCGAGTGGCCGGCGCATGCTGACCCTTCACTAGGTCAGAACTTCTATCTAGCACCTTTTTATGATCGCGACGCAAATGGGGTATATGAACCTGAAAATGGCGATTATCCATGGTATGACATTGAAAAAGAAATTGATTGCCGAACAGATCGCCGCGTAACGCTTTATGGAGATCAAACCATTTGGTGGGTGATGAATGATAAAGGGAATATTCACACTGAAACAGGTGGAGATCCTTTGGGAATGGAAATTCGAGCACAAGCCTTTGCCTTTGCCACCAACGACGATGTCAATAATATGACATTTTATAATTATGAACTCGTCAACCGATCAACCCAGACTTTGTATGGGACTTATTTTGGTGTTTTTATTGATGGGGCACTAGGAGGTCCGAATGATGACTATGTTGGTTGTGATGTAAGTCGTGGATTGGGATATACATATAACGGCGATGGTTTTGACGGAACAGATGGCGGTTATTTAGGTTATGGAGATAATCCACCCGCGGCTGGAGTTGATTTTTTTGAAGGGCCTTATTTGGACAATGATGGGATTGATAACCCATTGGTAGAGAATTATACGGCTGCAACTTCTCAAAATGGAATTCCTTATCCAGGTCTTGGCATCGGATATGGAGATGAAATTGTCGATAATGAACGTCTTGGGATGCGTCGATTTTTATATTATAATAATCTCGGCGGTGGTGGTACTGCGGCCCAAACAGATCCAATTACGGGGCAAGACTATTACAATTATTTAAGTGGATTTTGGAAAGATGGAACACCTTTTATATACGGAGGGAGTGGACACTTAAGTGATGCTGAAGCTGACCCTACTGTTCAAAGTGATTATATGTTCCCTGGAGCAACCGATCCAATCGGATGGGGTACTGGAGGATTTCCACAAGCAGAATGGACAGAACAAACAGCAGGAAACGTTCCATTCGATCGTAGATTTGCTCAATCTGCAGGGCCATTCACACTAAAACCAGGCGCTGTCAATAATATTACAACTGGTGTGGTATGGGCAAGAGCAAACTCCGGTGATCCATTTGAATCAGTAGTTGAATTGCAGAAAGCAGATGATAAAGCACAAGCATTATTTGATAATTGTTTTAAAGTGCTAGATGGCCCACACGCACCCGATCTTTCCATTCAAGAAATGGAGAATGAGCTTATTATTTCGATCTATAATCCGCTAAACTCAAACAATGCGAATGAAGATTATCAAGAAAGAGATCCATTCATTGTAGACCCAGGAGATATTGAAGGCTTTGATAATATCTATCGTTTTCAAGGATATCAGGTTTATCAAATCGTTGACGAAACGGTTTCACCTACAGAATTGAATGATGTCAGTAAAGCACGACTCGTTTTTCAATGTGATATTCGTGATTCTATTTCAAGGCTTGTTAACTATACCTATGACGATGATATAGGTCGAGAGATGCCAGAAGTAATGGTAGAAGGAGAAAATGAAGGTTTAACCCATTCTTTTAATGTTAAGGAGGACCTTTTTGCTGTTGGTGATCGAAATTTGGTCAATTTTAAGCGCTACTATTTTATGGCTGTTGCATATGCATCCAACCAGTTTAAAAAATATGATCCTGATGATGCAAGTTCATTGGATGGCCAAAAAGCACCTTATTTAGGAAGCCGTAAGGGTGCCGTTGGTGAGATTGTTGCCTATGAAGGCATCCCGCATTCACCAAATCCAGAAAATGGAGGAACCGTTTTCAGTGTACCATATGGTTATGAGTTACCAATCACCCGCATTGACGGTTGGGGTAATGGTGGCCGATGGACAGATATCGACCCCGCTTCTGAGTTAGAAATTCTGGCGGAAGGCGAAATAGATGAGTTGACCTATCAGCCAGGAGCCGGACCAATTGAAATTAAAGTGGTTGATCCATTGAGTCTTCCAGCCAATAATTTTGAACTCTATTTTACAGCTGATGATCCAGAGAATCTAGACACGGCATCTTGGTATTTGGTGAATCTAACTACCAACGATACCATATACAGCAACTATACAATCGATTTTGCTGGAGATCAATTAATTCCGGATTGGGGAATATCTGTTTCAGTTTTGCAAACAGAATACACGAATAAATCAGCCGGATATAAATCGTATGAAACACGCCCAATTGGTGCAGAAATGGTCTTTGCAGATTCATCGAAACGATGGCTAACTGGTGTTTTTGATTCAGATGCATATAACCCAACGAATTGGATCCGATCAGGAACCTATTCACCAACGGAAGAGGAATGTCTCGGAACAGTAGTTTCTAACCCTTGTTATTACGCCGATAAAAATGTGGATTTCGATCAAGAATACGAAGCATTATTAGAGGGTATGGCAGGGCCGTTTAGACTATTGGGTAATGAGTTTATCGGAATGCCTGTTGGGTATCCAGATGTGACCTATACAGATGATGGCTCACCAACTTCTTGGTTTAATCCAATTACAAGTCAGTCCAAGAGTAGTTTGGCTGATTTGCATGGTGTTGATTTGGTGATAACTTCAGATCAAACAAAATGGACACGCTGTCCGGTTATTGAAACAAGCCATATTGCCAATCAAACCATTGGTGGTTCCACAATTATGAAATTGCGTAAATCGAATTCAAAAGATATTAATGGAAACGAAATAACATCAGAGACGGGTATGGGATGGTTTCCTGGTTATGCGATTGATGTGGAGACTGGTGAACGACTTAACTTAGCTTTTGGTGAAAATTCATGGCTGTTGGGCTCAAATGGGCAAGATATGTTATGGAATCCAACAAGCGATTTTATTAACGGATTGAGTGGTGAACCACTATTAGGTGGAGGTCATTTTATCTATATTTTCGGAACGGATATTGACGATTCAGGGATGCCAACATATGATAATGGTAATTGGCTGTATAATCAATTAGTTGAGGAGACGGCTCCGTCATATATTAAGGCTTGGAAGAATTGTATTTGGGTTATAGAGCCATTGCTCGAAGAAGATCAGGAATTTTTAAGTTCAAATGTCCGTATTAAATTGCGTGTAAATCATCCATACCAGACCGAAACCTATACGGGTATCAATGAAGGTTTACCTGCTTATCGTTTCTCAACGGACGGAATTCATTCGCAATACGAACAGACACAAACATCAATCTCTGCGTTGGATCAAATTCAAGTGGTTCCCAACCCGTACTATGCATATTCGCAATACGAAGCAAATGGAATTGACAACCGCGTAAAGATTACGAACCTTCCAGAACGCTGCGAGATTAATATCTTCAATATGCAAGGAGGACTGGTAAAAACTATTCGCAAAGACAATCCGTTAACGTTTGCTGATTGGACCTTAAAGAATCATCAAAGCATTCCAATTGCGAGCGGTATGTATATTTTCCATATTTCAGTTCCTGGCGTTGGAGAGAAGATTATTAAATGGTACGGAGCCATGCGCCAAGTGGATACCACCAATTTCTAAGTAATTATGAAGCAGCTCCTCTTTTCATTATTTCTTTTGGCTACTATGTCCATTTATGGGCAAAACTGGCAATTTGGTCCGGATATAGGAGTAAACCTAATGCCTGTTGAGGACAGTCAATTTGGATTAACAGCGCAGCCCGCATTTAGAGGTGGAGCTTTGATTCGTTATCAGCTGAATGATCACTGGTCATTTCGTTCTGGCGCTTATTTTTCGCAAAAAAGACATGCTTACGCACAGGTAGATTCTGGACAAATCAATTTGTTTGGACAGGAGGATCAAATTCCCGGTATAGAAAATGTTGATTTGAGCACTTATGAATATACCAATGGAAGCGTATCACAATATTATGTTGAGATGCCGCTCATTGCCGAATTTAATTGGTCTACACATCATGTTTTTATGGGGCCATACCTGAGCTATCAATTATTTGCTCGCTCTCGCATTGAAGAAATATCAGAGGCTCCAGCGCTTCAAGTGATCGACCTAGATGCTCTCGATCCCGACGGGCAATTGAGTGCTTTTTTACCTGAACCGTATAGTTATAGCTTTAGAGAATCCGCTTCAAAATCCGGCTTAAACGATTGGGATGCAGGCTTTCGTCTTGGTGGTGGAATTACAGTCGATAGGCTGAGTTTTTCAACGGCCTATAATTTTGGACTTTTATCATTCCGTTCAGACAAGGCCTCATCTGCCTTTCAGACTTATCAATATATTCAGTTTAGCGTTGCTTATGCTTTTGGATTTGGTTTGAAAAAGGATTAGTCTGGTGTTTAAACTACAGATTTACTGAAGTCCTTTTCAGTGATAAGTAAAAAAAAACGGATCAGGTTACCCCGATCCGCTTTCAAACTAGTTATTCAGTTTTCTAAAATTGCTTTTAGGAAGATTTTAAAAGTCAAACTTAATGCCTTGTGCTAACGGCAATTCCGTTGAGTAGTTAATGGTATTGGTTTGACGACGCATATAGATTTTCCAAGCATCTGATCCCGATTCACGGCCACCGCCAGTTTCTTTTTCACCACCAAAGGCACCACCAATTTCAGCGCCCGATGTTCCGATATTGACATTGGCAATTCCACAGTCAGATCCTGCCGCAGATAAGAAGAGTTCTGACTCACGCACATTATTCGTGAAAATAGCAGAGGATAAACCTTGTTTTACATTGTTTTGAATCTCAATCGCATCATGCACATCTCCGCTGTATTTGATCAAATATAAAAGAGGTGCAAATGTTTCGTGTTGAACAATTTCATATCCATTTTCAACTTCAGCAATTGATGGAGAAACATAACAACCAGAGGCATATGCTTCACCTTCTAATTTGCCACCTTCAACTACCATCTTGCCACCTTCAGCTTTTACCTTTTCAATAGCACTTAGGTATGTGTTTACAGCATCCTCATCAATCAATGGCCCCATGTGAAATGATTCATCCAAAGGATCACCAATCTTAATTTGCTCGTACGCTTTTGCGATACTATCTTTTACTTGATTATAAATTGATTCGTGAATGATTAATCTTCGTGTTGAAGTACATCTTTGTCCCGCTGTTCCAACTGCTCCAAATACGACACCTGGTATTACCAATTTTAAATCAGCCGTTGGCGTAATGATGACCGCGTTATTTCCTCCCAATTCTAAAAGCGACTTTCCTAAACGTCTTCCAACTGCTTCAGAAACAGCTTTACCCATTCGGGTTGATCCGGTTGCAGATACAAGAGGAAATCTCGTGTCATTTGACATAGCAATTCCTAAATCTGCCCCGCTAATGATTAAGTTGGATACACCTTCAGGGACATTATTTTCAGCGAAAACTTCTGCTGCAATTTTTTGACAAGCGATCGCTGTCAAAGGTGTTTTTTCTGATGGTTTCCAAACACAAACATCTCCACAAATCCATGCAAGAGCTGTATTCCAACACCATACTGCTACTGGGAAATTAAATGCTGATATAATTCCGACAACACCTAATGGATGATATTGATCATACATACGGTGAGCAGGTCGTTCTGAATGCAACGTTGATCCGTTTAATTGTCGGCTTAAACCAACAGCAAAATCACAGATATCAATCATTTCTTGAACCTCGCCTAAACCTTCTTGATAGGATTTCCCCATTTCGTAAGAAACAAGTTTACCAAGTGGCTCTTTGTATTCACGAAGTTTAACCCCAAGTTGACGAACCACTTCACCTCTTTTTGGGGCAGGAACAGTCCTCCATGATTTATAAGCTTCCTGAGCCTGCCCGATTACAGCCTCATAATCACTTTCTGTTGCTCCATTCACAGAAGCAATTAATGCTCCATTAGAAGGGGAATAAGATTCAAATTTAGTTCCATTCGTCGCCATCCATTTTGAACCCGTGGAGGCACCATGGTTCATTTCTTCAATTCCTAATTGATTGAGAAGGGCTTGAATACTACTGTCAACTGCTGTTAAGGCCATAATCTATTACTTTTAAATTTTTAACAAAAATAAGATAAATACCATTAATAATTCACATAACTACTCAGCTCTTTTGAACAATTCGGTCTATCATGATTGCTTTTTTCACTTATCTTTACGGTGAAAATCAATATCAGCGGTTACATTATGGTTATTAATGGCATCAACTAATAATAACTCATTTATTTTAAAAACAAGAATCATGAAAATGAGTTTCATTGATAAAACTTTCAAATCTATCGATTGGATTGCAGAGAATGTTGGATCTATTCGTTCAGAAAGTTATAGTGAATCGGACAAGTTGCAAAGTTATAGAGTGCTTAAAAGCATAGAAAAGTAAGCTAAAATTTAGTGGGTAAAATTGATTGGACTTCATATCGAACTATTTTGCTTGCTGCATTTTGCATTCGGTTAATTGCGGCTATTTTCTCACAAGGTTATGGTATGCATGATGACCATTTTTTGGTTGTGGAGGCTTCGGCTTCTTGGACTGATGGGTATGACTATAACCATTGGTTACCAGGATCACCCAATAATAATGGTCCAGAAGGTCATAGTTTTACATATGTTGGATTAAATTATGTATTCTTTTCAGCCCTAAAAGGAATGGGAATGACTGATCCGAAATTACTCATGTTTTTTAACCGTTTGATCCACGCATTATTGTCAATGCTAATCGTGTCTTTTGGGTATAAGATTACTGAAAAATTGAGTAGTCAGAAGAATGCGGTAGTCGTTGGGTGGATACTCGCCTTATTATGGGTCCTTCCTTTTCTCTCTGTGCGGAATTTGGTCGAGATCGTATGCATTCCGTTTATGATGTGGGGAATTTGGCTCATCGTTAAATCTGAAAACCGGAATCGCTTTTTATGGGCCGGTTTATTGTTGGGTATGGCGATCTCCATTCGTTATCAGGTAGGCGTTTTTGCCGTTGGAATGGCAGCTGTGTTCTTTTTTAGAAAAGAATGGCGAGCCTTTTTATTATTCAGCGCAGGAGTTCTTGTGGTTTTCGGATTAACGCAAGGTTTGGTTGACTATTTAATATGGGACTATCCTTTTGCAGAATTCATTCGCTATGCGACTTATAATGCCAATGAAGGAACAGCGTATATCCCCAACAATAATTATTTTATGTACCTCTTGGTATTGATGGGCTCCTTCTTATTTCCGCTTGGTTTACTTATAGGTATTGGCTTTTTTAGAGGATTTAAGAAACATTTACTCTTGTTTGTACCGGTTTTGCTTTTTATCTTATTTCACTCATTTTTTCCAAGTAAACAAGAGCGGTTTATTTTACCGGTATTACCTCTATTCTTAATATTAGGCGTAATTGGTTACGATCTATTACGAACGACTTGGAAATGGGAGCGGATTTGGAAAATATCATGGAAAGTGTTTTGGATATTAAATATTCCGGTTTTGCTTTTTGCAAGCTATACTTATACCAAAAAATCGAGGGTGGAAGCTATGTATTATTTCTATGAAAAAGAACCCATTCGAATCTTGCAAGAGGCTTCTGCCGAAACTGATGCAACGATGTTGCCAAAATTCTATGCCAATAATTGGGTCTTACCAGCAGTAGCCAGAAAAGATTCTTCCCAATCATTAACCGTTTACGAAGGTTATCAATATGACTATATCATTTTTATGGGAGATGAACGATTGGATGATCGTATTAGTCAATATAAGACGATTTACCCAAATATGGATTTAGCTAAAATATGCGAGCCGAGCACGGTAGACGCCTTATTGCGTTGGCTAAATCCAAGAAACGCAAATGAATATGTTGAAATCTGGAAAACCAATACCGTATTTCAAGAATCTGAATAAGCCTTTCGCTTAAAAAGAATTTTTTTTCTACTTCTGAAAACCCTTTTGGCACTGACTTTGTTAAAAACTTGTTGGAAACTGAAATTTCCGGCAGGGTAACGGAGCCCTGTTCATAGCGTTATTGTAAATAGAACGTTGACATTATGCGAACTAAATTGATCCTACTTGTATTAGCGGCCTTCCTGATTGCTTCAGGTTTCTTGGCTTAATTGTGTTACTTTTTTTGAGTACACAAAATTTCAATATCCGATTTAATCTATCGGGTTAAATCTATTTTATTACCTTCTTTTGAAAGGAAGACAAGCCAAATGGCTAGCTCCTAAAGTTCATGGATATTCATGCTACCTTCCCCTAAAGGAAGTCCTTCTTATTTCGTGGAAAATCTTGGTTTTAGCATCTTGCATGGTACGAATCTGAATAAAATCACCACCTCCCGTTTCAACAATATTATCCATGTGTTCAGTGATATATTCAGATGTTTTAATTCCGACCACCGAAAATATTATACCCTTTTCCTGATAGTTCTTTTCAATAATCTCTTTATAATCTTTGCTTCCACTATTGAATGCACCATCCGTTATCATGATGACGATATTATTCTTTTTAGGAGCGTAAATGCGATTATTAATTCGATAAGCGACTTTAATCGCATCGCCACCAGCGGTAGAACTACTCGTGCGTAATTTAGCAACTCTTTCATTTATTTCGTCTTTTTCTTCTCCACCTAATCCGTCGGCCACAATAGAAACAGTCGATGAGTATTTAATAATTGAAATCCGATCTTCTGGGCGCAATACGGCGGTTAATTCATACATGGATTGTTTCAGCAATTCCAGCTTGCCATTTCCATTCATTGAACTGGATACATCCAGAATAAAAGTGATATTGTTTGTTCTAAAATGAGCTTGATCGAACAGGGTGTCCGGCAAATCTTCAAAAGGTGTATCGTTGACATATTCAGGCTCGACAACCTCTGGTATTTCAGGAATGGTATCGATGATAACAGGTTCTTCTATTTCAGGCTCCGGATCTTCATTAAAATCAATGACTATCTCATCCTCTATGGGTTCATCAAGGATCGGATCTTCTTCAATGACTGGTGGCTCGGGATTATTGTCCACATAGACCGGAGGTTCTTCTTCTTCAACTTCAGGCTGGCGGAGCTTAATCAAGACATAATTGTGTTGAAAGTTTATATAACCAATATGATAATTGCCGAGATAGGCTTCTTTTTCGGCAGCGATATAATAATATCCTAGTGGTATATCCTCATGAACAATTCCATCTTTATTGGTATAATAGGTGCCTTCAAGACTGTTATTGTTAATGACATTCACACGTGAACGTCGAATAGGCTCTCCGGTCAAGGAATCGATCACTTTAATCGTAACGCCATATGAATAAGCGCTATTTGCTGGCGGATTACTATTAAAGTCAGGACAAGCTGTCAGCGGATTGGAAGCCACTTCTTTTATATTTCCAGTTAAACGTATGGTGACGGGATCACGAGAATCACTGAAATAGATATCAATATCATTTGTAAAACGTCCCTTTTGACTATCATTGATTTTAAGTCGGATCGTAATGGAACTGTCAGGCTCCATCGTTTTACCAGAAAAGATGTAATAGATATCTCTTGGTTTATCGATAGTCAATAGAAATTGACGTTTGTCAGTCTTGTTCGTGAAATGGATATCTACATAAGTTTGCGCATTCGGGTACAAGTCACCAAAATCGTATGAGGTACGATCAGCAGTGACCTGAGCATTCGCTAAAAAAGCAAAACTCGCTAAAATCAGTGTGAGTAATACGCGCATGTTTCAAATATAGGTTGATTCATGATAATGGTTACATAAATTGTACCAATACCTATTTTTAAGTTGTTTTTAATCAATCCCTCATAATCGTTACGATGAACAGCATTAAAAGATACTTTTTTCTTTTCTTTTTTGTGATTTTTCCAAAAGGCATATATTCATTAAATATGTGGCAGAAATCCCGCTTAGAAAAATAAGTATTAACTTAGTTTCCCATTTAAAAATTGGCAAATGACATCTAAGCTTGACACTCTCAATTCAAAGAAAGCCGAAGCCTTAAAAGGCGGCGGAGAAAAACGCATTGAATCTCAACATGGTAAAGGTAAATTGACGGCGCGTGAGCGCGTTCAATTATTACTGGACGATGATAGTTTTGAGGAAATCGGAATGTTAACTTCTCACCGTTCCTCCAACTTTGGTTTGGATAAACAACAGTTTCCGGGTGATGGTGTAGTAACTGGATACGGAACTGTAAATGGGAGACCGATTTACGTTTTTTCGCAAGATTTTACGGTATTTGGAGGGTCATTAGCAGAAATGCATGCGAAGAAAATAGTTCGTATCATGGATTTGTCTCTACAAAATGGTGTTCCTTTGATCGGCTTAAATGATTCTGGTGGTGCACGTATTCAAGAAGGCGTTGTTTCATTGGGTGGATATGCCGATATCTTTTATCGCAATACGCTCGCATCAGGAGTGGTGCCGCAAATTTCTGCTATCATGGGGCCATGTGCTGGTGGTGCGGTTTATTCGCCGGCATTGACTGACTTTATCTACATGGTGCAAGATTCTTCTTTTATGTTCGTGACAGGACCCAATGTGGTTAAAACGGTAACGCACGAAGAAGTTACTTCAGAAGAATTAGGGGGTGCTTCAACGCATTCCCAAAAATCGGGTGTCGCACATTTTTCCGTTGAGAATGATTTAAAATGTATCAACGATATTAAAAAACTATTGACCTATATTCCTCAAAACTGTGAGGAGCAATCACCGCGTTATGCATATGAGGCAAGTGATGAGCTTCGAGAAGGATTGAATAATATTGTACCGGAAAATCCGAATCAACCTTATGATATGAAAGAGGTGATCAACGAAATCGTTGACGAGGGCTCTTTTTATGAGGTACATGAAGCATATGCCGAAAATATAGTGGTTGGTTTTGCACTTTTAGGTGGGAAAAGTATTGGGGTTGTTGCCAATCAACCTGCATTTTTAGCGGGTGTTTTAGACAATAATGCTTCCAATAAAGGAGGACGTTTTGTTCGATTTTGTGATGCGTTTAATATTCCTCTTTTAGTATTAGAAGATGTGCCGGGTTTCTTGCCTGGAACAGAACAAGAATGGAATGGAATTATCAATAACGGAGCAAAATTATTGTATGCGTTCTGCGAAGCAACTGTTCCAAGAATTACGATAATTACACGGAAAGCATACGGTGGCGCTTATGATGTGATGAACTCAAAACACATTGGCGCAGATATGAACTACGCTTGGCCGTCTTCTGAAATTGCGGTGATGGGTGCAAAGGGTGCTGCTGAGATTATCTTCCGTAAAGAGATTCAAGGAGCAGAAGATCCTGAAGCTAAATGGAAAGAGAAAGAAGCAGAATATGCTGAATTATTTGCGAATCCATACAACGCGGCAAAGCACGGTTTTATTGATGAGGTCATTGAGCCTTCAGAAACGCGTAAAAAACTCATTCGCGCATTTGATATGCTGAAGAATAAGGTGGCGCATTTACCTAAGAAAAAACACGGTAATATTCCGTTGTAGTATTAGCTAAACATAAAGAAACGAATGCCTCCCCCTTGAGAGACAGTCGATATCAATGTGTTTATCACATTGAATCAGCTCTTAAAATCGAATTTTTTCAGCCTGCTCTTGGTCTGCAGACTCAGTAATATATCAGTTGTTATTGATCAACTCCCGTTTGACTCTATTACGGCAATATTGATCATCGTTCCTGCCCATCCCGCATAGTCATTTTGTATACTATCAATTTCTGCGGACTGGCGATAATAACGGATGGCTTCTTCATACCGAAACATATAAAAATAGCTGATGCCTAAATTATTATAGCTATAAGAAAGACCGGTTGAATCGCCAATTTCTTCTTGAATTTTAATGGCTTTATGAAAGTTTTCTAAAGCAAGCTTCGGTATTACCTTTAATGTCTAAAACAACTGCCTTTCGGGAGAGAATAGTCGCATATTCTTGAGATCCTTCATCAGCCTCAGTCAGTGCTTTATTGGCAATGGTCAATGATGAATCTAGATTGTCGTAAAGATGTTCGTCCAAATATTTAATACTTTCATCAACCGAATTTTGACCAAAAGAAATATTGATTGCGCTCAGCGATAGCAGAGTCACGACAAATAGGTTGATATTTGTTCTGATTTGCAACAAACTTGTGATTTAATCGACCTCAAAATAAAAATAAATCAGCGAGTACGATTAATATTTCCTGCATCTTGGGCCGGAATTTGTATTTTTTGCGGTGACTTTTTAAAATGTCTTACATCTTATAAAAAAGGAATTGAATGAATCAAGCTAAAATCATAGCACAACTTAAGGGAGGCGATCGCGAAAAAGCATTTGCGCGTCTTTATCGCTATTTCCCAAAAATTGAACGGTATATCAAAATGAATTCAGGCTCTAAAGAAGAAGCCTTGGATATCTTTCAAGAAGCATTGATTGTTCTTTATAAAAAAGTACAGACCATCTCGACCCATTCAGAAGTGAATATGGATGGTTTTTTGGTCAATACATGCAAGCTGCTTTGGAGTAATGAGTTAAGAAAGAAAAAGGTCCGTAAAAACTCTGGAGAAGATGGATTGCAACAGCTAGCATATGCAGATGAAATTGCAGAACAGGTTGAAAAAGAAAGGAAATTAAGTGTAATAGAAGAAGTCTTAAATGATTTAGGAAAGACCTGCAAAGACATGTTGAATGCTTTTTATTATAAACGATTATCAATGGATAGCATCGCAAAAAAGTTTGGGTATAAAACGGTTCAATCTGCCAAAACAAAGAAATATAAATGCATGGAGCATGCACGCAAGCTAGCTATTGCGGCAAATGAAGAGTCAAACCTTAAAACATCAGCACTATGAGAAAAGAACTGATGGAAATAGAGAAAATTGAACAGTATCTACTGGGCAAAATGAATGGGGAAGAAGCGAAAGCTTTTGAACAAGTCATGGCTTCCGACCATAACTTAGCAGAGTCGGTGGCTGTTCAAAAAGAGATGATGGAAGGTCTAGAGAGAGTGGGACTTAAAACGGATGCGCAAACTGGTTATAGACGCTATAAATTAAAAATGTGGGCCAGTCAAATCGGTATCGCTTTAGGTGTTTTGATAATTGGCGCAGGTATCTGGTATTTTGTCAGTTTAGAGGACAAAAAAGCATATTGTATTTGTAGCGAAAAGGAAATGGCAACTATTGAACACTCCGAAGATGCCATGCCGAACCAACCCGAATGCATTGACACATGTCCGCCAGCGCCAATGATTGAAACCCCAATAATTGAAAGCGAAATAGAGGAGGTCACTGAGACGGCGGAGGATTTAAAAATCATAACCGACACGATTCTCGAGATCGACACGATTATCAATATTGAAGTATTGGATGATGAGCATTATTCGGGAACAGGAGGGGGTAGCGATAATTCCAATATGCACCAAACAGATAATGATAACGCCATTCAGCCCGAATTTCCGGGTGGCCGATCTGCCATGCGTCAATTTATTGCGACAAATATTCGATATCCTCAGAATGCGTTTAATCAAGGAATAACGGGAACGGTGGAGGTCAGCTTTTCAATTTCTGAAACGGGCCAACTGGGCAATTATAAAATTCATAAAAGTGTCAATAATGAATTAGATGCAGAGGCCATGCGCATCATTAAGAAAATGCCAAAATGGTCTCCGGGTAAAGTCGCAGGTGAGCCAACTTCTATGAATTTTATTCTTCCTATTGTTTTTGAAATCCGTGAAGAATAAGTCCATCATTTTCTGAAAATGAAGGTGAATTTTATTCCCCATCAAAAAAAAATGAACCTTTCTGAAACTTGATTTTACAGAAGTGCAAATCAAGAAAAAATTCAATATGAAAACAATAGCACTTCGATTCACATTTTTATTACTGTCCATGACGCTGGCAATAGCCGGTTGGTCACAATCTAATTTAGGATCCATAACTGGAAAAATTACGGATAAAAATTCAGGTGATCCTGTCATTTCAGCATTTGTAATCATCAAGAATGGCAATCATAAACGTCAAACAAAAACAGACAAATTAGGGGCTTATGAAATCAAAAATGTACGACCTGGATCATATGATTTGAGCGTTACGATGTTAGGCTATGAAGACTATAAAAAGAAGGATGTAAAAGTCAATTCAAAACAAATCAAGCATCTAAATATCCAAATGACGATTGACGCACCCAATCCGCCAAAAGAAATAGAAGTGGTTGAAGAAGTAGACGCCGAATATGATCATGCACCGGTGACGAGAACGGATGCACTTAAGGACATGGGGCGTTCTAGAAAAACGAGTTCTAATTTAGGCTGGGCCGGTGGTTCTATTTCACGATCAGAAGCTCCTTATCATAACACTGAGTCCTACAATGCGATTGAGGAAAATGGATATAAACTAACCACAACAAGTCCCTTATCGACATTTTCAGTAGATGTAGATGCGGCATCCTATTCAAACGTACGTCGTTTTTTAATGCAAGGTCAAAAGCCAGAAAAAGGTGCCGTTCGTGTAGAGGAGATGATCAACTATTTTGACTATGATTATCCCAACCCAACAGATGAGCATCCATTTTCAATTACTACAGAAATTGGCGACTGTCCTTGGAGTAAAAATAAATTAGTTCATATTGGTTTACAAGGTGAGCGAATCGATAAAACGGACTTACCCGCGAGTAATTTAGTTTTCCTTTTAGATGTGTCGGGTTCAATGAACAGTCCAAATAAATTACCATTACTCAAGAAGTCATTTCGAATGTTGGTCAATGAGCTAAGTGAACGAGATCGTATTGCAATCGTCGTTTATGCTGGAGCTGCGGGTGTTGTTTTAAACTCAACTAGTGCTGATAATAATAGTCAGATTTTAGAAGCATTGGAGAAGTTAAGTGCAGGAGGTTCTACTGCAGGTGGAGCTGGAATTGAACTGGCTTATAAGGTTGCTCAAGAGAATTTTATCGATGGCGGAAATAACCGTGTTATTTTGGCAACAGACGGTGATTTTAATATCGGAATGAGTTCAGATGCTTCTATGAAGCAATTGATCGAGAAAAAACGAGAGACAGGCATTTTCTTAACCTGTTTAGGATTTGGAACCGGTAATTTAAAAGATTCTAAAATGGAAACATTGGCAGATGCTGGTAATGGAAACTACGCCTACATCGACAATGTATTTGAAGCAAAAAAAGTATTGGTCACAGAGATTGGAGCAACGCTCGTGACCTTAGCAAAGGATGTCAAGATTCAAGTAGAATTTAACCCAGCGGTGGTTGAAAGCTACCGATTGGTTGGATATGAAAACCGTTTATTAAATGCTGAAGATTTTAATGATGATAAGAAAGATGCAGGGGAAATAGGAGCCGGTCATTCCGTCACGGCGTTGTACGAAGTGGTGTTGAAAGGTGAGGGAGAAACAGCAACAACGCCGTCGGTTGACCCTTTACGTTATCAAGATGCAGATGGAAAGCCGACTCGCCTCAATGAATTATTGACCGTGAAGTTCCGATACAAAGATCCAAACGGGTCTAAGAGTAAATTATTAGAGCGTCACCTGAAAAATGAAATCACACGATGGGAGAAATTATCAGACAATTATAAATTCTCTGCCGCCGTAGCCGGTTTCGGAATGCTATTACGCGAATCAGAATACGCCGGAGACATGCTGTTTGACAAAGTCATTGAACTTGCAGAACAAGGAATTGGAGATGATAAAAATGGCTATCGTGCAGAATTTATCAAATTGGTAGATGCCGCCAAAATGGTGTGCTAAAAACAGAGAAGGATAAGTAGAAGTTGGCAAAGAAGCGAATACTCCGATTGGGGTGTTCGCTTTTTTTAATTATGTTGAGAAATATGTGTGATATATATTGTAACTAACTCTCAGAAAAGTGATTCGTTATAACGAATCACAGGGACTGACAGCAAGCATTGAGGAAGTGCATCACTTCAAAATAGCTGTTCTTTGACCCACCTCTGACAATATTCATCTGCAACTCTCGTTTTATCATCCACAACTTAAATGATCGCATCATGAAAAATGGACTAATTGGACTCATCGTTTTATTTCTTTCACCGACACTTTTTGCACAAGAAAAATCAGACATTGGATTGATCTTTTCACAAGATGAAACATCTCGGATTGGGTTGGAATTTAGAAAAGCAGTTAGTGAACAGTGGAAGCTAAAACTTGGTCTTTTAGCCGGGTCTAAATACAGTTATTTTGGTAATCAATATTATGAGATCATCGATATTACGGATACATCTGTTGTTCAGCGCTATTATAATGAATCATCAGAATATGCGAACCTAAGGTTTGGCGGAGAGCACCGCATTAAACAATCCCTATTTAGTATTGGTTTGGATGTGGAACTGGCTTATCAATCCAGAGAACAACAACGTTATAATATGACCTATTTCCATAATGTTGAGGTCCCGCAAGTAGCACCTTTTGGCGGTTTTACAAATGACAGAGCTCAGATCCGTAGACATTACATGATACCAGGGTTGCGCTTTTCTGCCATCATGAACGTACCCATAAGTGAACAATTCACGTTAAGTGTGGGAGGTTCGGCAAGAGGTAGTTTGCCGATTTATATGGGGGCTTCTGCTATAATCGACCCCTATGTTGAATTTGTGGGTAATCCCCCAGCTATTTTCGATTTTCAAACGAGTGCGCATATCGCCATTCGCTATCATCTAAGAAAAAAGAAAGAAGAGAAAATTGCTGAATAACTATTGGCCGACGACATGATAAATGGTGTCGATAAATGTTCCGTACCCTAGACCGTAGGCTCCATTAGAATAATAGAATGGCGGATTGTAATATTGACTATTGAGCACCTCACTGGTTACATAAGATTGCAATCCTTGCAAATAATCACTCACATCGTTTGAAAGTGTTTTGGATACAACGACCAGTGTATCTCCAATGTGTATGGCTGGACTGGTGGCATTGTCGAAGGGTACTGTTATGATTTGACTTGTGTCTGGATACAATGAAAATTGCTGATAAACAGGGAGGGTGATTTCTTGCCATTCTTGGTTAACATGATAAATATCAAAATGAACCATTTGATTCGCTTCTGAACTCATTTCTATTGTGATAGAATTGGCAAAATGAGGATAAGAAAATGAGCCTGTATCTGGCAATATAAGCGATTTTATATCCGCTTCTTCTGGCATTTCAGTCACTACCTCGTGAAACTCACCTTCGTACGTAAATTGAATCGTGTAATTAAAACCTGCTTGGCCTTGAAATTCTATTTCAGATTCGTACCAACCACCACCAATAGGTGTGTAATACATTATACCTGCTGGTGTTTTTATTAATAAGTTAGCTTCGTTTGTCACGGTTTGATTGACATCGCCTAAATTGCTGCTTAAACTAAAGAAAAAGCGTTGCTTTTTAAAATGTTGGGTAATCATTCCTTCGCCGATGATGCGCTCTTGTTGGTGGTCGGTTAAGTCAAGGTCTAAGATGTCTTTTTTACAACCGTACACAGCGATTGTCAGCAGCATCAGTATATAGGCCTTAAAACGCATCAGTATCTAAAATTTAAGCTCATAGAAACCATAAGCGGTGAGTAATCTATTGAACGGATAACAAGCTGATCAGGTTGGCCGGTTTGGTGATCTGGAAAAGCAACCGACGGATTATAGCGGTTAAAAAAGTTGGTCACGGTAAAGGTCAAGTCCCAATGATCTTTCTTTTTCTTAACGCCCAATTGTCGGCGAAAAGCTAAATCCAACCTCCTGAAGGTGGGCAGACGTTCGGTATTACGATTGGCTTCGTAAAGCGGAAAAGCAGTACCGTCGATTACAAATTGACCATTCGGTAAAGTGACAGCCGCACCTGAATGCCAGATATAATTAGTGGTAAACTGCCATTTTTTTGACCAATTAAAAAATTGACTCCACGAGAAATAGTGGGGACGATTTCCTGCCGCAACGTAGTCTTCGTCATAGTTGATGCCTTCCACTTTTTGGCGCGTACGGGTATAAGCATAAGAGAAAGCAGTAGAGTACCAAGAGGTGAATTTATAGGTCATCATTAATTCAAAACCTTGTACATTCAGGTTTCCTGCTAAAAGATTACTTTCAATATCGGTTGAATTGGTAAAAATTGGAGAGGCATAATCGAGTACATTGCGGACATGCTTCACATAGGCAGATGCGGACAAGTCCCACTTTTTCCATTGACCCGTATAACCTAAGGAGACTTGATAATTACGTTCGGGTCTAAGATAACTGGTAGACGGCGTCCAAATTTCGATCGGTAAAAAATTATTGATGTAATTGACGATATGTGTGTTCTGACTGGTAATGGTGCCTGCCAATTGTAATTGACTTGCAGCTCCTAGTCTATACTTGAGCAAGATGCGTGGATCCAGATAAACTAAAGGGTCATAGAGTTTATTGCGTTCATAGATCACCTCTGTTAAATCAAATTCCGGTGTTAAGTAGGCGGTGGTATCTCCGGTTCCGATATGCATTGAGAAAGGAATACGCAACCCTAATTTCAGCTCGAGGCGTTTATTTATTTGCTGTTCAACCGTTGCATATAATCCGCTTTCAATTGCTTGGCGTTGAAGAAATAAATCGGCAGCATCACCAAAATTTCCTTTATTGGTGGGGATAAACGCAGCCGATAATCCATAGTTAATGCGAGTGGAATTATTCATAAAATACGTAAAGTCATACGTTATTTTATCGGTGACGACACGTTGTCCATAACTGACACTCTGGTATGTATTACTATTTTCAAAACCATATAAGAAAGCACTGTGTGTTAAGCTTAGATTTGAGAATGTCTTGGCATTGATAATATGATTCCATCGGAATCCAAAGGCATTATTTCCCCACTGATAGTCAGACAGCGAATCACTGAGCCCATCTCGACCGATATAACCCGTAAAATAGATGCGATTATTCGCGTTAATGCGGTAGTTAATTTTACCATTCCAATCAAAAAACGTCGGGCTACCTAAATCGCGATCACTTAAAATAGAAAGCAAAGCGCCTGGGAAAGTCGAAGCTCTGAAAGATGTATAAAAGGAAGCCTTATTTTTTTGGATAGGACCCTGTAGATTCAGGCGCCCCATAAATCCACTTATTCCGCCCGAAATATGATACCGATTAAGATCACCTTCTTGTTTATGAACTTGCAATACGGAAGCACTTCTTGTGCCGAAACGAGCCGGAATATAATCTTTATATAAGGTGGCTGATTTTAAAGCATCCGTATTAATAATGGAGTATAAACCCAATAAGTGAGTTGGATGATAAATTGGAATCTCATCGATGAGAATTAAATTCCCACCAGTACCCGAACCGCGTACCGTAAAATTGGATCTTCCACCGCCTGCAGGTTGCACACCAGGCAATTGTTGGATATGACGCAATAAGTCACGTTCGCCACTGGCTGGTGGTACTTTCGCAATGGCACCGGGGGTGATCACTGTTTTCTCTAAATGAGGCAAGTCTTTTGGATTTACGATCTTTTCATCGCTTGAATCAGCATGAACTTCGACAGCATGAAGCATCACCGTATCTTCAGATAATTCGATATTAAAAACACGGTCTTCTTGAAGATTCAATTCAGATATGAGTGATTGCATACCAATCGATCGCGCTTGAAAAGTATGGGAACCTTTTGGTAGATCAATGGCATAATAACCATAAGTATTGGTGATGCAACCAATACCTAAACTTGGGAAATAAATACGCGCGCCTATTAAATGTTCACCCGATGCTTTTGATCGGAGATAACCACTGAGTATAACGGTTTCTTCGTTTGATACTAATTGATAGAGGGTAATTTGCCCACCCATTTCTTCGTATTGTAATCCGGTTCCCGTGAGTAATTGATCCAATACGAATCGTATTTCTTTATCTTCAAATGTTTGACGAATCGGTTTGGATACGGCGCGAATTTGTTTAGCATTGTAAGAGAAGTGAACACCGGATTTTTGCTCAATTTCTTTAAGGCATTTCTCTAATTGCTGATCTTGAAAGCGAATGGTAATTTTACGATCTAACAATTCCTGAGCATTTAGCCCCGAAACAAAAAAGACAATAAAAAGCCATAGCGCTAGACGCATAGATTGCTATTAACGAAGTTCAATGACTGCTCCAGAAGAATCAGCCGTTACATTGCAGGTTTTGGTAATGGACTGAATGATCGTATGGATCGATTCATCTTCCCATGAACCTGTATAAAGTTCGTCATTTTTTGAATCATTTGCTAATTTGATCTTTGTAGTGTAGTGATCATTAAGCAGTTCAAGGACAGCGGATAAAGGCATGCCGTCAAAAACAAAAGTTCCAGTTTTCCAAGCATCAAAATTTGGATCAGCTGGTTTGGGATCAGCAACCCCTTCTGAATTCGCAGAAGTTGATTCGCCAATTGTAAGCTCCACCGTGCCTTTTTCATTCGTCACAGCAACGCGACCATGATCGACTGACACAACCGTTTCATTTTCTTTGGTGGAGACATTAAAAGCAGTACCTAAAACTTCGATATCACCATGGGTTGTATGAACAATAAAAGGATGATCAGGATCTTTTGTCACTTCGAAAAAAGCTTCTCCTTCTAATTTTAATGTCCGATCGTCATTAAAATCTGAATTGTATTCTAATCGTGTGTTTTCGGCTAACCAAACTTGTGAACCATCGGGTAAGTTTAATTCTTTTTGACCTGCCGTATCATTGGTGATGACCATTGTACTAGTACCGTTCAGATACCAAAAAGCACCCAGTCCGATTAATAGAATAGCGCAAGCAGCAGCCACTTTTTTATAAAATTGCAAACGAATAACCCGTGTTTCCTGTTCAGGATTTAATGAAGGTTCAACTTTGTCCCAAGCCGCTTTTTTATCAAATGTTTTGAATTCTAAATCAGCAATCAAATCATTGTCTATAGAAGACCACGACTTTTGCAAAGCTTCAAACTCCTCTGGATTCGAGGCTTTCCAAGCTTCCACTTTTTGAGTGTCATCAGCATTTGCCTCTCCGGCAAAGTAGCGTGCTAATATGTCATTCAATTCGTTCATTTGTCTATAAATCGTTTAAAGATTGGTTTCCCCCTATTCAATCATTAAAAAAATAATGAGGACCAATAAATCTTTATAGTCTTTTAGTTTTTCTCGCAGGTGTTTAAAAGGCTCTACCCATTTGATTTTCGACCGTTTTTGGAGAGATGTCCAAATGGTCAGCAATCTCTTTATAACGAAGTCCGTCTAGTTTGGACATCATAAAAACTTCCCGTGTTTTTTGCGGCAATTCTGAAATAGCCATCATCAATACGTCTTTCAAATCGGTTGATTCCTCCAGTTCAAAATCAATATCAGTAGCAGTGCGTTGATCGGCTTCCATTGTATGGACAGCTTCTTTTTCATATTTCCGCTTCACAATCGCTTTGCGTTGGTAATCCATGCATTTAAATTTTACCGAGCGGATAAGGTATTGTTTTGCTTTATCTGCTATTTCAGCTTTATTTTCGTTGTTCCAAAATTTAATGAATACCCCTTGTACGATATCCTCTGCTTCATCATAATCTTTTACGATGGCGTATGCATAATTACACAAGGCATTATAATGCGTTTCAAAGAGGATATGGTATTCGGCTATAGTCATTAACGAATAGATCGAATTCAAAGCTAATAATTTTATGCATTTACCGCTGTTAAATAAAAAAATCTCAATTCAGAATAGGGGGGTATAGAAATGATCACGACTCGCATATGAAAACGATCGAGAAGATAAGCTCGATGAGGTCGAATCTAAAAATTCAGAACAATGAAAAATTTAAAAAGAACCACTGCTGTTGTTTGCTCCATGCTGCTTTTAGTAGCTTGTGGTAAAGAAAAAAAGCAAGAGTCAGTAGAGGGTTACAAACCTATTTATGCAGATGGGGCTGATCTAAAGCAAGTGTCGGTTGCTGCAGAAGAAGCATTAGAAAATCCAGGCAGAGTGTATGTCTATGGTGAGTATTTGTTGATCAATGATCAGGCGAAAGGAATTCATATTTACGACAATACTAATCCATCTTCTCCGGTTGAGGTTTCGTTTATCGCTATTCCTGGAAACCTGGATTTCTCTGTGAGTAATGGAATGTTATATGCAGATAACATTACCGATATGGTGGTTGTTGATATTACAAATCCAGCTTCACCAGATTATGTTAACCGTATTGAGGATGTATTTCCATTACAACAATTTCCAGATGAATTTGGGGCATTCGAATGTGTCGATCCATCAAAAGGAATTGTAGTTGGTTGGGAGAAAACCACATTATCGAACCCAGAGTGTTTCAAATAAAATTAGACAAATGAAAAATCTTAGAAATTATACAATTGTTTTAGTCACACTGGTATTTTTTGCTAGTTGCGAAAAAGAGCCGGCACAAGGAAATGCCAATACAAACTCGATGAATCAAGCAACGCTTGGGGAGGGTGGATCAATGGCTCAGTTTACCATCTTAGGAAACTATTTATATACGGTAGACTATAAGTCATTAAAAGTATTCCATCTTGCAGATCCAGCTAATCCAGAATTATTGGAGACCGTAAATTTAGGAGTTGGAATTGAGACGATTTTCCCGCAAAATGATCATTTATTTATTGGCACACAAAATGGAGTGCGTATTTATGACGTTACCAATCCGCGTCAGCCAGAGCAAGTGTCGCGTTTTGATCATGTAACGAGCTGCGATCCAGTAGTGGCGAATGATGAATATGCCTTAGCAACATTAAGAGGTGGAACACCTTGTAATGGAAATGTGAACCAATTGGATCTGATTGATATTTCAGATATCACAAATCCAACTTTGATCTCAAGCACAGAACTATTAAACCCTTATGGATTAGGTCTTGCTGAAAACTCAACGGATCTAGTTTATATCTGTGATGGATATGCTGGTGTAAAAGCTTTTGATATTTCAAATCCGGAAATGCCTGAACAGGTCATGCATTTAGAAGGTCTTGATGCCATTGATGTCATTCCTGATACAGACAACAACCTCATTGTATTGACCAGACAAGGTGTTTATCAATATGATGCAACAAACCCACTTGAATTGACGCAAAAGTCAGTGATAAGTGTAGAATAAATCACAACAAAAAGAAAGGGATAACCCTCAAATTCTATTGATATGAAACCAATTGTAACGATATTTTTGATGTTTGTTTTGAGTGTCCAGACACTTATAGCACAGACAGATTCTATTCCGGCTGAACCTTGGTCGTTAAAGGCCACAGATAAGATCGTGAAACTTAGTCCGTTTGACTATATTTCGGTTATTCCGACATTCGGAGCAGACGTAGAGGTGAAAATGCCTCAATCAACTTCTTTGCAATTCGGTGCGGCGGTTATCCCTTCTTTTTTACAATACCTTTCTTCAGAAGCATTTAATGATTATGACCGCATGGGCGGATATCGTTTGCGAACTGAAGGACGTTTATATATGCTTGTTAAAACGGAGCGTTATTTAGCCTTTGGCTTAACGTTTCGACACTTGATTATTCGAGATGATTTTGCAGTTGGTATGGAGGGGGTGACCAATGAATTTGGCATGGAGGAATTTGCTTATTTCAAAAATGTCCCGATGGTCTTCCATCGTTTCAATACCTTTGTGGACACAAAAATTGGAGTTCAAAGAGAAAACGAAAACTTTGCAATTGATTTTTATGCAGGATTAAGTATTCGCTATATCAAAGTACGTTCTAATTCGGAAGTGCCAGCGGGTAGCGGTATGCCGGAGAGAAGAGGTGTTTGGACCTTAAGAGACGGTCATAGCTTGACTTATCCAACACCCATTATTGGTCTTAAAATCGGTATTCTTTAGATCTTACGATTTCTTTATCTGTTCGAGGATAATGAAATTTGTAGTACCGTTCATTTGGATTTTGATTTTAATCAACCCATTGGCCGTCGAAGTTGCAAGTATGGTTGTGCGAAAAGTGTCGCCAACTTTAATCGAAAAGTGAGGCTTGGTCACTTCAACAACAGTAGAGGTGTATTCGCAAGGAGAAGTAAAAGTTACTTTCGTTCTGACATAATATTTCCCGCCTTCGAGGTATTCGGTAACAAAACCATCTGAAAACACAATTTGATAATCGGGGGTGTTTTTGCCATTCGGTTCACGATTGAGAAAAGAATTATTCCGAATCATTTTACAGTTCGGTTCGGCGTCTGGATTTTCAAGCTGAGGTTGTAATTGGGCATTTGCTGTTTGAAGCATCAGGAAGCCAAGCAATAAGAAGAGAATTTTTTTCATTATCATTATTTTAATCGCGGTTGCGCGTGTAGTGATTTTGTGCCACCGCATTTACAAATCTTTTTGTGTTTGTGCAGGTAAATGCTAACCGTTTATCGTTTGATCCAAACAGAGGCGTTCCTCCCCCCAATAAAATGGGTATGGACGTTATGATCATTTCATCAATCAAATCTTGTTCCAGAAAACGCTGAATTGTTTTTCCTCCGTCAATATAGAGATGATGGTATCCCGCCTCCTTGATTTCAGATAGAATAACGGAGAGGTCTCCCTTTTTTAAAAACACCTTTCCTTCTAGTTCTTTTGGAACGCTATTGAGTGTAGTGCTGAGCACAAAAACAGGTTGGTCATAAGGCCAGTCCATATCAAAACTAAGGACGGTTTCGTACGTGTTTCTTCCCATTAAAAGGGCATCAATTTCACCCATAAAAGCGCGATAACCCATGTCATCTCCATCCGGATTCGGAATCTGGTGCAGCCAATCGATGTTTCCATTTTGATCGGCGATGAAGCCGTCTAAACTGGTGGCGATAAATATGGAGTTTTTTGTTCTCATTTTAAATGGGTGATGGCGTTATAAACCGCATCAATAACAGCGGTCATTTTTTCAAAGTCTAAGGTGTCAATCGTATCAGTTGACTCATGATAATGTGGGTTACGAATAAACGAGGTGTCATTGATCATTAAAGCGGGGTAACCAAATCTCCAATAATTATGGTGATCAGATAAAGCAGACAAGGAATTATTGGAATCGGGAAAACTGATTAATTGCACATCTATTCTTGCTTCAGGTAGCATCCTAACATGCACGAGTGAATTAAAATCATGATACTTTTCGGTTCCTACAACAACAATAAAATTGGCCGTACTTGGATAAATGGCAGCTAAGGCCTCTGTAGGATAAGTTTGAGAATTCGGCTCGTCGGAAAAATAGCCGATCATCTCAAAACAAATCATGCCTATAACTGGCGTATTAGCGTCATGAAGCGATTTGGCGTGTATATAACTTCCCATTTCATCCGTTCCAAAAAAAGGAGGTTCTTCTAGACAATAAGCGACAAATTCAATACCGTAATCCAAATCAGGTTGTTGTTGAAATATGATCCGAATGCTTTCTAATAGTCCCGCCACAGCGCTGGCATTATCGTCTGCGCCGGGCTGATTACCGCACACATCATAATGTGCACCTACAATTAATTTTTCTTCTTTTTCGGGTAAATAGGAGACAATAATATTGGTGTAGGTCTCTCCTTGCGCCGTCCAAGTTTGTTCTTTAGGTTCACCACCGGCCAATTTGATTTCATACTTAATATAATCGCAAACAGCAGCCAGTGACGACATGTTTTGAAAGTTGCGAGGGGGATTAATTTTCGTCAGAAAATCTACGTCCTTATAAATTTGGTCTAGGTTGGCTTGCACTATTCAATGTTTAGTGAGCTTAATATACAAACAGCCAAGCAATTGACCACAGGTTTTTCGTCAAAATAGATGAAGCTAAAACAATCTAGGATTTAACAGCGTCTCTATAGTGTTTCCAAGGAAATAATAACATACCAAAACAGGCACCGTCCTCTTTGTACATGTTTTTATGGTGCACTTTATGCGCTTTTCGCACTGCTCGGAAATAACGGTTATTGATATTGTCGAACCATTTTTTTCTGCGGTGAATCAAAACATCATGAACAAGGAAATAGACAAAACCATAAACCGCAATACCAAATCCGATGCCGATCATCACATCATTCTGATAAATGAAACCAAACATGATATTCAACCAAGACGGAATAGCAAAAATTAGAAAGAACAGATCGTTTTTTTGAAATGTCTTTCCAGTTGGCTGATGATGATCCTCATGCAAATTCCAGAGAAAACCATGCATGATATACTTATGTGTAAACCAAGCCATAAACTCCATAAAAATGAAAGCCCCGATAAGTGATAATGCCAAAATCATAAAGCGAATTTATACTCTTTTTCAATCAGAAACAACAAGAATGATAAAATTATGTTCACTCTTCGCCCCCAAAATATGCCTGGGCGCGTTGGATAATAACATCTGTTTCTTGGTCTAATCCAAGATCTAGTGGCTCATATCCTTTATGGTAAAACCAAAAGCCGTCTCTTACTTCAAATTGTTCCATATGACTGAAGTTAAACGTGTCGGCAGGAAAGTAGACGTCAAAATCGTTTTCACCGTAGGTAATGATTTGTGTATTAACAGGGTAATTATACAAAGCAGCCAAAACGTCATTATATTTTTTACCAAAGCTTTCCGAACGATTTTTTGTCTTTGAATAAGCGACAAAATAAAACTGATCAGATGCTGCAACACTTAATGGTGACGCTTTTAAATACAACTCTTTTTTATCCGTTAATAAGTCAAAAGTATAAGTTGGTTTTAAGTCAAATTCCAATAACTCTTTTTCACCCATGTTGAGTTGGGTATTTAACTCAGAGAAAACAAAGGTGGCTGATTTTGATCCGGGATCGATGTAGATAAAATCAGCACCATATTCTTTAACGGTTTTATACTCTTGATCCGTTATTCCTGCAAAATAATCTTCTAAAGACGGACTTGGATAAAAGGATTGTTCAACCCAAATAGCTTTAGCAGCATCCCATTTTAGAAAATCAAACTGCTGAATGCTTGAATTCATCTGACTTAAAAAGGCATAAGACTCGCCTCCCATTTCAAATTCCATAAATTCGAGCATTCCTTTGCAGGTTCGATTATAGAGCGTGAAATAATTATCATGGACTTCAAATTGCGTCCAGTTTTCGGGAGTGCTATCTCCTAATATAAGCGATTTAGCTTCTTCAAGATCATAACAAAAGTCTGACCCGATTACAACTTCATCTACCGCAAAAAAGTCCTGGATAATCTTCGGTTCCTTTTCCAGTTTTAATTCATCGAGTTCAGCCTGAGAAGGGGCAATTTCAATAACATTACCCGTAGTTATTTCATTTTCTGTCTCGTTACCACAACTTGCAGCGAGCAAGACCAAAAAAATGGTGCATATATGACTTATTGCTTTTCTCATTTAATCACTCCTAATTCTTTACCGACTTTTTCAAAAGCATTGATGGCTTTATCTAAATGAGCTTTTGTATGTGCTGCAGAAAGTTGAACACGAATACGAGCTAAATCTTTTGGCACAACAGGGTAGAAGAATCCAATTGCGTATACACCCTCAGCCAATAAACGGTTTGCAAACTCTTGAGCAATTTTAGCATCGTATAACATAACCGGAACAATTGGCGAATCACCTTCTCTAATTTCCAAACCGATTCTTTTAATGCCTGCTTTAAAATAATTGGTATTTTCTTCTAATTGATCGCGAAGCTCTGTTGAATTGCTTAAAATGTCAAATACTGCATTTGAAGCTCCAACAATACTAGGCGCTAAAGAGTTTGAGAAAAGATAGGGACGAGAGCGCTGACGAAGCATTTCAATGACTTCTTTTTTACCAGATGTAAAACCACCCATTGCTCCACCTAATGCTTTTCCTAACGTACCAGTTATGATATCAACACGTCCCATTACACCATTGTGCTCATGAGTACCACGACCCGTTTTACCGATAAAACCAGTAGCGTGACAATCGTCGACCATGACCATCGCGTCATATTTTTCAGCTAAATCACAAATCTGATCTAATTTGGCAACATAACCATCCATTGAGAAAACACCATCTGTAACAATAATACGATTTCTATGTTCCTGCGCTGCCTTTAATTGCTCTTCTAGATCAGCCATGTCAGAGTTCTTATAACGATAGCGTGCTGCTTTACATAAACGAACACCGTCAATGATCGATGCGTGGTTTAATTCATCAGAAATTATTGCATCTTCTTTGGTAAATAGCGGTTCAAATACGCCGCCGTTTGCATCAAATGCTGCAGCGTATAGAATTGTGTCTTCCATTCCAAGAAAATCAGCGATCTTCTTTTCAAGCGTCTTATGAATATCTTGGGTTCCGCAAATAAAACGGACAGAGGACATTCCAAAACCATGCGTGTCAAGTGCTTTTTTTGCACCTTCAATGACACTAGGATGAGAGGACAACCCCAGATAGTTATTGGCACACATGATGACCACGTCATCTCCATTATCTAATTTTACTTCTGCACCTTGTGGTGAAACAATGATACGTTCTTCTTTATATAAACCCGCATCTTTGATAGATGCAAGCTCTTCCTGTAGTTGTTTTTCCAATTTTCCTATCATGGTCTTTTCCTTTGTAATGTTTGGCACAAAGATAATGATTCAGTTTAACTATTTTCGAATGATATTGTATTGATGGGGAGTAAAATGAGGCTTTCTGACTCAATATGATAAAGACAAAATAAACCAAACATGTATTTAACATGTTTAGATTAATGAAGACATGAAAAATTTAAAGTATTATTTATTAATGGGGCTGGGTGTGATCATGCCGACACTATCACACGCACAGGACGAAAAAGGTTATGGAGAAGTTTTTTTCGAAACTTTCGCTGGTTATGGATCTTATATCTGGAAAGAAATCACCTTTCAGGTAAATTGGTACGAAAATTATTTTTGGGGCCTGATTCTGCTGTCGCTGATTGTTTGGGGCCTCGAGATATTATTCCCTTGGCGCAAAAATCAGCCGATTTTTAGAAAAGATTTTTGGTTGGATGCGTTTTATATGTTTTTCAATTTCTACATCTTTAAGTTGGTCATATTTACAGCCTTCTCAAATTTGGTAGAAATGGGTGTTCAAGATTTGTTTGGCGGCAGTTTATCAAGTTTAGCAATTGTTGATATGAGTTCTTACCCGCTTTGGTTGCAATTGATAATCTTCTTTATTGCGCTTGATTTTATTCAGTGGTTTACCCATGTATTACTGCACCGCTTTAATTTCTTATGGCGTTTTCATAAAGTACATCACTCGGTTGAGCAAATGGGCTTTGCTGCTCACTTGCGTTTTCACTGGATGGAGAATGTTTTCTATACACCTATGAAATATATCATGTTGATGCTGATAGGTGGTTTTGTTCCGGAAATGGCTTACCTTGTTTACTTTACTACTATCGCCATCGGACATTTAAATCATGCTAATTTAAATTGGTCTTACGGCCCTTTAAAATATATTTTTAACAATCCTAAAATGCATATCTGGCATCATGCTGAAGAGCTACCAGAAGATCGTCGTCATGGGGTTAATTTTGGAATCTCATTGAGTATCTGGGATTATATATTCAGAACAAATTATATCCCATCAGAAGGAAGGGATATAAAGTTAGGCTTCAATAATGTCGCTAAATTTCCTAAAACCTTTTTTGGACAGTTATTTTACGGTTTTGGAAAAGGACCTGACGAGTAGTAGGTAAGTCAAAAAAATTCTAAAACACCCTGTTGATCTGTGATCAGCAGGGTGTTTTTTTGTTGTAAGACGTGTAGTTTCTTGATGAATCGTTAGCCCAAATGATAATCTGTTTCTTTTGTCCTCATCTAAATTTCTATCCCGTGCCTTTACCTTTGGCCAATTGGTTCGATTAATTGAGCCTGCGATTTACAAAGAGTGGATTGATGAATGTCGATTTAATTCATTTGCGATATAATGCAGTTGATCAATCAATCTAGTTCGTCAGAACAAGATCTTACATATCTTATTAACAACTGAGTTGACGCATTGAGTTCCATCGCGTATCGGCTTTCATTTGAACCCGGTGTTTTTACTGTTTCAAACAGATACCATTACACATGAAGATCCATGGGATGGCAGAAAATATAAGGCATAAAAAAACCGCCAGTCAGAAACTGGCGGTTTTATATGTAATCTTATTCTAAGACTATTGCTTTACAATCTGAATGAAGTTTGTTTTTTCGTTAGCGTTAACCTGAACGATATACGTTCCGTTTGCTAATTCCTCCATTGAGATAATTGCGTTATCATAACCATTACCAGTCATGATTTCTTCACCAAGCATATTTACTACAACGTAGTTAAATGCTCCGTTGTAAGAAATAGTCACTTGATCATTTGTAGGGTTAGGATATGCTGTAATTCCATTTTGCTCACTTTCACCAATACCGATGAAACGCATAAGCGCGAATGACTCTTCACCTGAGCATAATCCTGGCTCAGTTGTGATATCATCAATTGTTACTGTATAAATAACACCTGAAGTTAATCCGTCAACATCTTCCGTAGTTGGACCATGAGACCATGAGTAAATGTAATCTCCAGAACCACCAGCAGCAGTAATGTCAATAGCACCATCATAACCATAATACTCATCCGTTACAACTGAAGAAGCGACATACGGACGCTCTATAGCAGTTACAACGATTTCGTCATCATCAGTACATCCATTCATGTCTGTACCAGTCACCGTATAAGTAGTTTCTCCGGCAACAGCAGGGAAAGCTTCACCATCGGTTACAGCAGGATCCCACTCGTATGTCATAGCACCAGATCCCATTAATGTGATGTCATCTTCTGAACATACTGTGAAGTCATCACCTGCATCAACAATCGGTGTAGGCAATACATCTACGAATACAAAAGCGGTATCAGTACAACCGTCATCAGAGAAACCTACAACCATGTGTGCAAATGTTCCTGCAGCAGCTGGTGTTACTGGCTCGCCGTCCTCAATTAAAGCGCCCCATTCGAAAGTTACAGCACCATCACCACTACCAGTTAATACATATGATTCACCTAAACAAACTTGCTCAGGAGTAGCAGTTCCTTCAACATCCGGTTGAGGAGCACTAACTAAAGTGATTTCAGCATCTGGTCCTGCGCAACCAAGGTAAGATCCAGAGACTGTATAAGTAACAGATCCATCTGCAGCAGGGAAAGCAACACTATCTTCAGGAGTAGATCCATCAGTACCAGTCCAAGTATAAATTTCTTCATCATCAACAGCCATACCGCCCTCACCCCAAAGAGTGATAACAGCTCCTTCACAAGCAGAAGGTAAGCTAGAGTTCGCGGTAATTTCAGGCACTTCAGAAGCATATACAGTAACTGCATATGGGCAATCATCAGGGCTAGTAGAAGTAGCAGTAACAGTAGTTGCTCCTAAAACTGGTGTGAACGGAACTCCGTTTATAACACCCATATCCCAAGTTATTGTTCCTCCTGTTGGAGAAGTACCCGTAATTGTGATTTCTTCGCCAATACATACACCTATATCAGTTATAGAAACTGTAAGAGGCTCACATAATTGCGTAATCGTTACATACCCATGGCCTGTATTAGCAACAACATTTGTTTGGTCGATTCCGCCGTTGTATGATCCACCGCCACCAGGGCTAATTTCACAACCACGTCCACCGCCGCCGCCAGAAAATCCGCCGCCGCCGCCGCCGTTCATATTGTCGGAACCTCCGCCGCCACCGCCGCCGAAGCCACCGTCACCGCCTTCATCAGATCCATCATTCCATCTTACTCCACCTAATCCATTTTCAAGTGCTCTACGACCTCCTTGAGCGCCGCTACTACCCGGTAAGTAATTGTATGTACTGAATTGGTTTCCACCTGTACCGTTGGTCAACCAACCAGCACCAGCACCAGCCCACCAGCTGCAAGATCCAGTGTTGTTTCGCCCTCCGTTTCCGTCCAGCCCACCGTTGGATAAACCTTGAGTAGGATTACCATCATCGGCAATTGTTGCATCTTTTAACGCATAACCACCAGGAGAAGCTCCGGCACCACCGCCACCAGCAGCCATTAATGGTAAAGCATCATCAGTTGGGTCCCAAACAAAAGAACCACCACCACCACCAGGAGCTGCATTGTCTTCAGAGAATCCACCCCCAGTTTGCGAAGGGTCACCTTCTTGACCTACTAAAATGTAGAGTACTTGTCCTTCGGTAAAATCGAATGTACCAGTAATAACAGCACCTAGACCACCATCTTCAGGATCAACCGTATAGGCATGATATCCTCCTTGAGCACCAGCTACTTCAATTTCATAATCACCAGTTGCAGGAACCGTCCATTCTTGAATACCTTGAGTGGTCATGTTTAAGAATGCCGGATCAGATGCCCAAGTTGCACCCATACCCGTGTACTCAGCAACAACGGCACCTAGTGTTGGTCCCGTTCTTCCTTCTGCGCCACCATTTGTAAATGTGTGCGTGTCAAAAGGGTAAAGTTGCGCAAGAGCATCGTTGGATATCATAGCAGATCCAAAGATCGCTAAAGCCACCAATAAGCTTTTGCGTAGTTTGTAGTAATGTTTCATATCTTCAAGAAAAAAATTTCGATGAAGGTAGAAAAAATATTGCTAAGATAAAAGTTGAATGTCTTTTTCTTGTTGATTATCCTGTATATAGGGCCTATTAAACACAATATACTGCTGTTTTATCGTGAAACATGGTTGAGGATATGTTAGTCATTAATATCACATAAATACTGGTTAATAAAGAGGATTTGAACGCATTTAGCGTAAGGTGTTGGGTATAGAAAGAGCCATGGTAATCCGACTCGTTTGAAATTAAACAATAAACACCCTATCCGTTAAAAAAACAAACAAATAGTCAATTCCCTACAAAGTCAATCAATAAATTTTGCACCTCATTAAATCGATTCAGAGGTGTGTTTGCAGCAGTGTCATATATGTCATGATAATTGCTCACCGTACCCATTGAATAAATAAAGAATGCGGGGACACCCATTTGGGAGAAAAAAAAGTGATCTGAATTGGCTGTTGGCCCTCGTTTTTTGATTAAGGGTAAATATTGTTTTTCTTCATTAATTTTAACAAATCGATTAAAGGCTCTTTTGTGAACGGTTCCGTTTACCAGTGTAATTCCTTTGCTGGCTCCGCCCATAATATCCACATTCAAAACAAATTTTATACGCTTTAATTTCAACCAAGGGTTATTAACAAAATACCGGGACCCAACTAATCCAGCTTCTTCACCACTAAAGAAGCAAAATACAATTGAGTATTTCGGCGGGTTTTCGGCGTAATACTTAGCTAAAGACAGCAGCATGGCAACTCCGCTGGCGTTGTCGTTGGCACCGGGAAAGTAAGCGTCGCTCCCCATTCTTCCTAAATGATCATAATGAGCAGAGAAAACAATCTGTTTTCTTTTTCGTTTACCCGGAATATAGGCGATGATATTTTTCGTTTTGTGCTTTTTGACATAATTGTTCTCAATGTCTAGCTCAATGGATGATCCTCCTTTAAAATCTTCAGCGTTAATGGTAATCATTGGAAATTTTGCCTCAGCTCGACCAACGCTGAACATCTGTTTGTTTTTTTCGATCCATACCACTGGCGAAATCTGCATCGACTGTAAAGCATAATCTTTTAATTTACTGAGTAACTCCTTGTCCTTGAGGTCTACAAAATTAAATACAGGAATTGCTCCATTTTCATTAATCGTTTTAATGGCATTCGGTTGACTCAAAATTTCCTCAACATTAGCGGGATTTATTTCTTTAATTCGCCAACTGCCTTTAGCACTTCCTGACATAGAATTAACCAGGTAATTCCCACCAGGTTTTAAAGTGTCTTGATCAATAACGACCAACATGCGCCCAGGAAAAGTATTGACGTTTAAAGTATAGTGTTGTTCGAACTCACGACCTTCCAGCGGGACAAGTCCAATGTCTTTTAATTCGCGAACAATAAAATCGGCTGCTCTGACATCTCCGTTATTCACATAACCTCTCCCGTCATACCGTTCACTGCAAAGAGAATCCATGATCGTAAGGGCATAGTCTTTCTGTGCAAAAGAATAACTACTCGAAAAGAGGATTAGAAATATGGAAATTCTTAGAATCATGCACTAATATACCGGCGTTCAACCAATTCAATGAATTTGATGATTGATTTATCTTCCAAATCCCATGCATATTGAGTGGTATATTCATTCAGTTTTAGACGAGCATCTTCTCCGGTAGCGCAGCTATTTAAAAAATCAATGGCCTCATCATAGGCTGCTGAATCACCATTAAATAGTGAGGAAATATATTCAAACTTTTTAGCTATACTAATATGTGTCTTTATATCACTGACAGGTGTGTTTTGCAATTTCTTGCGTAATGAGAGTTCATCATCTTTTTTTAAGGCGTCATTGAGTGAGGCGTCTGCATCATCCTCGTTTGATTCTGAAAAAGATTCATTTTCTTTTGGCGGATCAGGCATTTCAACCGCCGCGTTGAATGATGCTTCAGGTGTTTGTTTGATTTCTTCTATTTCGGGGGCAAATTCGTCTGTTGATTGAGTAAAATCAAAGTGTAAATCATTTGCGGGTTCTTCGGTCATTTCTTCTTCCACATCCGCTCCGCCAGTTAAGTCAAAGGCTAATTCAGTTTCTGTTTCTTCAACCGGTTCTACTTCTTCTTGGACATCAGCAACTGCCTCAGTAGCTGAAGCTGTTACAGCAGGGTCTCCATGTTTTTCAAAAGCTAAATGACGCAAGACAACCAGGTGCTCATATAAGGATTTGCCAGACTCAACGAGATTGTCTAGGTCGCCTAAACCAAGTTTACCATTGTTCAGATCATCGATGCGTTCGCTCAAATCATTAATTAATTCGGCGGTGTTTTTATAAGATGTTTTACCCATTTTCTATAACTTATTCACAATTTCCAGATTCGTATAAAATTAAAGTTATATTTGATAGCAAAACCTTATCAAATTGAAAATTTCTCAAAAATACGATGTTAACATCTCGAACGCATTTTCGTTTAGTTCGCGTGTGACTAATGCAAAGATCAAAGTGATATGTGGACCGATGTTCTCGGGTAAAACTAAGACACTGATCAAAACCATCGACACGTTTAAGTCAGCGGGTAAAAAAGTGATTGTTTTCAAACCAAAATTAGATAACCGCTACGCAGAAGAAGAGGTCGTTTCGCATGATAGTGATGCGACACCTGCAGTGAACGTGTCTCGACCGGTAGAAATTATGGATCTTTTCCATCAGGCAGATGTCGTTGCCATTGACGAGGTTCAATTTTTTGATGATTCAATCGTTTCAGTTTGTGGGATGATTGCTGATCAAGGGAAAACGGTTCTAGTTGCAGGGTTAGACATGGATTATCGTGGAAATCCTTTCGGTCCAATGCCTGCTTTAATGACAATGGCTGATGAAATTGAAAAGTTAAATTCGGTTTGTACTTTTTGTTCGGGGAAAGCTCGTTTTTCTCATCGTGTTTCATCCGAAGGTGAAGTAGTCGTTTTAGGAGAGAAAGATAAATATGTACCACTATGCCGCAGTTGTTATAATGAACTGAAGCAAGAGTGAATCTCAACCTTTCGATAGGACAAATTTGCGCTACCATCGGAGCGCGATTTCTTGACAATGGTAAACTCACCCAACAAGAAATAATCAAGCATATAGTAATTGACAGTCGATCTCCTTTGATCAACTCCTCTTCTCTTTTTGCCTTGTTTAAGGGTCAACGAACGGACGGTGCAAACTTTGTTGGGGGTTTTTACAATAAAGGGGGACGAATTATTCTTACCGATGCTGAACAGGCCCATGAGGGGATCAGTCAATTGATCGTTCCAGATGTCACCATTGCCTTACAGGAAATAGCAAAATTTCATCGATCGCAATTTAATATTCCTGTAATTGGAATAACTGGTAGCAATGGAAAAACAACAGTTAAGGAATGGTTGTATCATGTGCTTAAAGATGATTTTTTAATTGTACGCAGTCCAAAAAGTTTTAACAGTCAAATTGGGGTTGCACTTTCCCTTTTAGAAATTAGTTCAGAGCATGAATTAGCGATTATTGAAGCAGGGATATCAAAGCCAGGAGAAATGGATCGTTTATTAGAGATGATTCAGCCAACCATAGGTTTGTTCACCGGGATAGGGGATGCTCATCAAGCAGCATTTGAAAGTCGAGAAGAAAAAAAACTTGAAAAGTTTAAGTTGTTTAAAGATGTCGAAACACTTATTCAAATTAGCGAAAATAAGGTCAAAAGCACGAGTGCTGCAAATGAACAAGATTTTGAATTTGAGATTACTAAGGCAGGTACATTAAGCTTGTCCCAGTTGTTTCAGCATGATCTGACGCTTCCAATTGGATTAGCAGGAGCAGGATCAAATGCCGCGCTGGTTGCAGTCACGGCTAATCAACTAGGTGTTGATTCTAATAAAATTGAGAAACGCATGAAATCATTGCCCATCATTTCAATGCGTTTAGAGAAGATTAAAGGCAATAACAATAATTTAATTATTAATGATGCCTACAGTATAGATGAACAATCACTGGAAATGGGTTTGCGGTTCTTGGCCACAAATAAAGGAGCTAAAAAAGCGGTTGTCTTTTTAGGTGAAGATGCTAAGTTGGCCGATAAGGACAATTCATTGCTCAATATGATACAATCTATCCGATCTAAAATCACAATGGATGACCTTTATTATATAGGCTCAGCTGATATTGCTAGGCAATTTGATTTTATTACCGCTACTTTTCCTAATGCTGAAGCAATAAATGCCGAGAAATTACAATTAGAAAATTGTGCGATTCTTTTTACGGGTTCTAGAAGCATGCGACTTGAACGTGCGGTTTCTGGTTTTACTGAGAAGAAGCACATTACGCGATTACTGGTTAACCTTTCAGCCATTCGTCATAATTTACAGTATTATAAAAAGCAACTTGAGCCTGGAGTGAAAGTTTTGGCAATGGTTAAATCGCAATCCTATGGCGGTGGTTTAACGCCAATTGCCGAGTTTTTGGAAGACCAACAGGTCGATTACTTTGGTGTTGCTTATGCCGATGAGGGAGTGATGCTTAGAAACGGCGGTGTAAAAACACCAATTCTGGTTATGAATCCCGAACCAGCAGCATTCGACGAGATGATTGAGAAAGATTTAGAACCAGCGATATACTCATTAGCGCTTTTGAATGATTTTATTCATCAATTGATACTTCGAGGTAAAACTAACTTTCCGATTCATATTAAGCTGGAAACAGGAATGAATCGATTGGGATTTAGAAATGATCAACTACAAGGATTGATCGACTTAATTATTACCCAGCCCGAAGTGTTTGTCAAATCAATATTTTCGCATTTGGCAGTGGCAGACGATCCAAAAGAAGAATCTTATACGCTACAACAAATTAATTTTTTCGAGAAAGGCATAGATCAGATAGAGAATGCGGTTGGTTATAAAACGATGCGCCACATCGCCAATTCGAGTGCTGCGCTCTCCAATGTCAAAACGCATTATGATATGGTGAGGTTAGGCATAGGCCTGTTCGGCTTAACGAATCATCCTCAGAATAAGAATTTAGAGCAAGCCTTAATCTTTGTTTCACAAATTTCTCAAATAAGAAATATAAAAGCTGGTGAAACTGTGGGATACGGCCGAAGCTTTTTGGCAGAGAAAGATATAAGAATGGGTGTTGTACCCGTGGGATACGGAGATGGATTGAGACGTCAATTAAGTAACGGTAAATGGCATGTTAAAATTGGGAACGATTTTTACCCAATAATTGGCAGAATCTGCATGGACATGTGCATGATCGATCTTGGTTCATCCAATCATGAAGCAGGTGCTGAAGTACAATTATTTGGACCTGGAAATACGGTGAAAGAAATGGCTGCTATCTTAGGAACTATTCCTTATGAAATCTTAACCTCCATCTCTGGTCGTGTGCAACGCGTTTATCTTTCGGAGTAAAAGGATTATTTAGTCTCCACAAACAACTCGGTCATTAATTGCCCTTTAGCTTTTTTGTTAAACTCAATATTTAAGAGTTTAGCAGTTGTGATTGGAATGTCAATAAGCTCGCGCGCTTCATCCGTAATGATTCCCTTTTTGAAATCTGGTCCGTAAGCGAAACAATTGATTTTTCTGCAGCCCTCGCAGTTGTCTCCATGAGAGACAAAGCCATCTTTATGACCATCGAGATGTCGTCCATGATCATTCGTGACAAAGATGGTGGTTTTACCGCGATAATATGGGTCGATTCGGATGAATTCAAAGATTTTATAAATGTATTCATCCGTTTTTTTCATGCTAGAGAGATAGCGCTCGTAATTGGCAGCATGTCCCCATGAATCCGGTTGACGGAAATTGATCAAAACCAGATTTGGTTTATCCTTTTTCAGGATTTCAAGACTACTTTTGTACGTTTCTAAATCCGATCGATAACCCGTTCTAAATCCATTAACACCACAATCCGAATAGGGCCGATACTGTTCGCGCCATTTTCTTTTCTTTGTATCGGTTAAGATGGCCAACTTATCCTTACTAGCAATCACATATGCTGCCTTTCTACTTTTGCCTGTCGCTTTTAAGAAATATTGAAAGATGGTGGGGTTTTTCGGATATTTCTTACCTGTATTGTCAATCCGTTGATATACACCCGTTGCAATCGCTGTATGTCCCGAGCATGTATAGGTAGGGCCATTGTTTCTGAAGTTGGTGTAAACAACGCCATGTTCAGCCATGTCGTTCGCCATGTGGGGGATATGCTGGTGGGTTGAGTCGCCCCAAGTTTCTGAGTAACGCGGTCCGTCCATGATCATAATGATCACATTCTCCGTTTTATACTTTGTCTGAGTATCACCATTTGACCAAGCCAAAGCAATATACAAAGTAAAGAATGCGCCGAGGGTATATTTTATCATTTTCTGTTTGTTGAGGTACCAAATTTACTTCCAAAAATCCGAAACGAAAAGCGAATGGCACGTTTTCAGCATTTGATTGTGAAATAAAAGTTTCATAAATTCATGTTATTAATGTCATTTTACACTTCTTTTGTGGATATGAAGTCACTTTTGATTGTGTTGATTATATTTTGTTTGGGATCTGCCGGATTCGGACAAATCTTGGACAATACAGAGGGTCAGACTTTTGGTGATTATCCCTATTTCAATCAAAATTTTGTTAGTCGAAATAAAATTAAGTGCATTAAAGGATTTTACTCTACAAAAGCTTCATTGGATGTTATTCGTAAAACAAAAGATATCTATCAATATGAATTTGATGCGAAGGGACGTTTAGTTAAGGAGCTACGCACGCAGTTTGGAGATACCTTAGTCAGTATATTCGAATACAACGCTTCGGGACAACTTGACGTGCTCAGAAAATCGGATAACTACGGTTTTCACTCTTACCATTTTTCTTATGATGAACGAAACCGAATTACAAAAAAAGAATATCGTCGGGATGTCAATAAAAATGGGGACAAATATAATTTTGAATTGGATCGCTCATTTATCGTTTCGGAAGAACGTTTCGAATATGTCCCGCTAGAAGGGCAGAATTACAAAAAAAAGTATCTTAATAACGCTGGAAAGATTTATAAAGAGGAACTCTTCTTCTTTAATGAGTTTGATTTGTTAGTTCGGCAAGAAGGTCGCTTGGTAATGGGGTCTGGAATAACAAATGTATTTTTCACTTATGATGAAATGGGTCGAGTGATCGAGAAGAAAATGGAGAAACGTATGACTTCAAAATCGATATCCTCTTGGAAATATGAATATGATGAGCACGATAATATACTGGCACTGCATTATTATAAAAACGAAAATTACTTAAAAGAGACGCAAGTAGTCTACAAGCCAGAGACTTTATTGTTAGAGGCTTTCATCAATCGCGAAACTGAAAATGATTTTGTAACGATACTGCAGTTTAAGGGATACGAGTTTTACGAATAATTTCCACTTAAAAACTACTCCCGCACTCAACAACATTACGATCTGTTTCAAATAAGCGGACCTTCAATTCGAGTTGAGGTTCAATTCGATCTCTGAGAATTTTCCAGATCACCAAACAAATATTTTCTGCAGTTGGGATTAGTGTTTTGAACTCTTCCGTATCTAGGTTGAGGTTTTTATGATCAAAACGGTCTTCTATTTCGCGTTTAATAATGTCCTTTAAAATCTTGAGGTCAATGACCATTCCGGTATCTGGATCAATTTCACCCTTGACCCAGACTTCCATCTGGTAGTTATGACCGTGATAATTTGGATTATTGCATTTCCCAAAAACGACCTCGTTTTTTTGATCATCCCAATTAGGGTTATACAGTCGGTGAGCTGAATTAAAATGTGATTTACGACAAACGGCAATTTTCATATACGAGAAGAAGAATTTAAATCTTAAAATTAAAAATACTATGGTAATTCAAGGTATGTCTTATCTTTCTTTTAGGTTGAATTACCAAATTCAGAACACCTGAGTTTAGTAATTGTTTAGTAGATGATTGAATGTTGCTGGGGTATGCAAGGTTGGTTTTCAGGCCATTTTGAGGTAGTTTTTTTTAAAAAAATTATATTAAAATAATCTCAAGTCAGGGATTTTGACAAGCACAATTCCTACATTTTGAATAATCTAAAGCAGGATTTAAGCTTTTTTTTTGTTTATTTTGTGGCAGATTTAGGCATATCGCGAATTTGGGAGCGTTGAGGGATTACGGAAAAATATAATTTTGAAAACATGCGAAAATTAATCTTTTTATTGACAATTGCACCTTTCTTGATGTTGGGATGTGGAGGTTCTGAGGGAGATGGAAATAATGGTGAAGACGGTTCAGATAGCCTGCAAGTGCAATTTGATGATATGAGCGAATTTTCTTTAAAGCCGGAAGGTTTAAATATGAAAATCATGCTCCCCGAGGTCGCTTCGTCAACAGGAAGTTCTATCGACCCTTCTGTTCAACATGATGATGGAGATTATTTATGGTACCTTTCTATAGGTCCTCGATTTAAATTAATTATTGAAGATTTTGGAAAAGAGAAAAACAAAGTAACTCAAGAGAAAGAAAGGCTAAGTGAACTCGAAGCTATTTTTGATCTCGAATTCATTGTAGATGAAGCAAAAGTGATTATGTACAAAAGATCACTTCATGAAGGTCAGGGTGGTAAAGTTTCATACCACTGCTATGGAGAAGTCGAAATTGACGGATATAATTATGTTATGCGCAATGAGGATGAAGGGTCTCTTCGTCCTATCGCAGAGGACATGGTTAAAACCATTCGTTCAGCTACTCAGGTTGAAGATCCTTCATAAGAAAAAATGAAAAGCATAAAAAAAACGACCGTCATTGACGGTCGTTTTTTATTTCAGCTACAATGTAGTAACTAATTAATAAAGCTTAAGCTTCAAGAAAGTACGCATCTCTTTAATCTCTTCTCGATTAAATCGGTTGTCTGCACGCTTAATGAGCTCTAATAAGTAGATCAAATTTTCCGAATCAGTTCCCGGTTCAACTAAAAACTCTTCTCCTTCTTCATCTTCTTCTTTTTCTACTGTGTGATCAAAACACTCTTCTTCTGTCATATATTCAGAAGCGAGTCGCAATACTTTGGCTAACAAAGGATCTTCGTCTTTCAACGCATCTTCTCTCAAATCCATCAACACCTTCGTTGTTTTCTTAATGTCAAATCCTTTTTCTAGTTGTGCGATTAATTTATCGATTTTCGCATTTGATTCATCCTGTACCATGCTGTTCTAGTTTACTGCAGTTTGTGCTAGCCTAAAGCTAACCGTTTAATTGGACACAAAAATAATTATTCTTCTCAATTCTTAACGCTTCCTTGTCACTTTTGACAAGAAGAAAGGGGTAGTTTGAGCGAAATTTCTTAATTTTCAAGCGTGAAAACGGTAGATGTCATAACGGCACATAACATTTCGATAGACTATGAAGCAGCCAGTCTAGCTAGCAGAGGTGTCGCTTTATTTCTTGATTTACTAATCATTACCGTATATACCGCGATAATGTCTCAGATTATAGCAATAACAACTTTTGGAGCATCAGAAGGGGTGATCATTTTATTATATATTATCGTATTGATTCCAGTAACCTTTTATAGCTTATTGTTCGAATACTTACTAAAAGGGCAAACGGTCGGTAAGATGGCAATGGGAATCCGTGTCGTTAATCTAAATGGTGAAAATGCGACATTAAATGATTATACCTTGCGTTGGACTTTCCGGATAATTGACTTTTGGTTTTCTGCTGGGGCGATAGGTTCGCTGTTCATTTCGACCACAGAAAAAGGACAACGACTTGGAGATGTTCTAGCTCAAACAGCTGTTGTGCGAAATAAACCGGAGCAAGTATATAGCATTCGCGATATTTTAAATATTAAGGACCGTACGAAGCATGAGCCGACTTATCTCGCTGTGTCTAAATTTACAGATGAAGATATGATACTCATCAAAAATGCTATCAATCGGGTTAAGCGTTATCCGAATGATGCGCACAAAGATTTGGTTCGAGAATTGGCAAAAAGGGCAGCGGATGAACTGAATTTAGATGAAGTTCCCAAAAAGAAGTTGACTTTTTTGAAAACGCTATTGCAAGACTATATTGTCTTGACAAGATAAAAAAAAGGCTCCTCATCTTTGATGAAAAGCCCCTCTTGATTATCCGAAAATTTCTATCACTAATAAATGGCTTGTATATGATACGTCGCGTCGTTATATGTAAATGATTCTCCTTCTTGTTTGTTTTGCATCTGTGCATAAAGTGGAGCTTGCTTTGACAAACCGAATACGTTTTTCCCTTCTACTTCAAAGCGTTCTAAGCTTACTGAAGGGTAGAAAATATGATTCTCCGTCTCAACGACTGCTCCAATAACCACTTGGTCTAAAGCATGATCTGGAACAAACATCCGTTGTAATAAGTCCATTTCTTCTTGTGCAAATTGCAACTCTTTTGAAAGAATGGCAACCATCTCCTTATTACTTTGATTTGCAGCCACTTGATCAAGATCGTGTTGATCCTCATCTGCTACATGCTCAACATCATTCAAGTCGTCAATACGCGTCTTAAAATCATTTATTATACTTTGTTGCTTTACGCGAGCAGCTTCTAATACTGCTTTTTTAAATGCTATTTTGTCCATATCTGAAATATTCTTTTCTATCTGCCTAAGTTAGGTTGTAATATTCCAAAGAACTGAGATATTCGTTAGTTGTCAACTTGATTTTTATCAGTTTTTAGTTTTTTGCGCGTCGCATAATAAACTGAGATAAATCAGTTTACGGACTGATATATGAAATCTTATACTCGAATCTTCTTACCTATATTTCGCTTTTGAATCATCATTTAAAACGACAGAAATGAAACAAGTTATTCTACCAACAGACTTTTCAGACAACTCATGGAGAGCCATGAGTTATGCTGCTCAATTATATGCAAATCAACCTTGTGAGTTTGTATTGCTGAACACGTTTCATGTATCGCAGAACTTTTCGGAAGTTGGCGTTACCATGAATATGGAACACTTTCAAGAGGAAGCTGATAAAAATATGAGTGAAATGGAAGCGCGTTTTAAAGAGTTGGATCGTCATGATGATTCGACAATTGAAGCCGTTGCTAAGTTCACTTCTTTGGTAGATGCCATTCAAGCGTTAGAAGAAAAGCAACCCAATAACAGTGTCGTCGTGATGGGGACTAAAGGCGCAAATGGCTTAGGAGAATTGTTTTTAGGAACAATGACTTCTCATGTCCTAAAACATGTAAGTGTTCCGTTAATTTGTGTTCCTGGAGATGCACAATTAACACCGCCAACAAAAATGATGTTAGCGGTAGATAAAGAAGGTGTAGATCGTAAAGATGAGATTCAAGAAATGATTGAGTTAGCCCAGAATCATGGTTCGCAAATAGCAGTGGTTAATGTCCCAGAAGATGCAAATGCTTTATTTGGAGATGATTTGGCAGAAAAGTTTGTGATCGATCATTATCTTGATAAAATCAAACATGAATACCACTCCTTACCAGGCGAATATAAAGAAGACGTCATTTCTCGTTTTGCTGATAAAGAAGGGGTAGATTTAATGGTCTTTGTTAAACGCGACAGAGGCTTTTGGTCTAACTTATTCCACCAGAGCTTGACAAAAAGCATGGCTTACCATTCTGATAAGCCAATGCTCATTTTAAGAAGTTAATTCGAATATTTTATTCGTTTAGAAGAACGGGTGTTTTGCCACCTCCTCCTGTGACGATTACCTTAGCCCCGTCGGACTGAGATAATTTTAACATGGCTTCAATTCTTTTGAGTTCCAATATTTCAGGTGTTAAACCTTCTGAGAGAATAACTTGTGCGTCACGTGTTCCTTCTGCTTCTATGATTTTTCGTTCAGCTTCCAGCTTTTCCTGATCTAGTATAAAGGTCATTCGCAAAGCGTCCTGTTCAGCTTGTAATCTTGACTCAACAGAGCTATAAAGGCCTGCAGGTAATTTGATGCTGGTTCATGAGTAACCGTGCAATACCACGACAAGCTTGTGATGACTTTGAGACGAGCACAAGTCTAGGTTATGACCGAGCGAAATTGCTTTATGATTCCTTTTGCGGATTTTAACTGCAGACTATAAGAAGCCTAATTCTAGTTGCGCTTCTTCACTCATCATATCTTTGTCCCATGGTGGATCAAAGACAATATTTACATTGGCTGATTCAACACCGTCAACACTTTCTACTTTTTCTCTAACTTCAACAGGTAAAGTTTCTGCCACCGGACAATTCGGTGAGGTTAAGGTCATATCAATTTCAACGTGTCGATCTTGTTTGATTTTCACTTCGTAAATTAAGCCCAACTCGAAAATATCAACCGGAATTTCCGGGTCATAAATTTCTTTTAATGCAGCGATGATATCATCCTCTAATGCTTTGATCACTACTTTGTCCATATTTCCTTTATTTGAAACTATCATGCCGTCATTTTTAGAGCTAGCGCATAGCGCTTCATTTGTTTAACCATGGCTACCAATCCATTGCTTCGCGTCGGAGACAAATGTTGTTGTAATCCAATTTCTTTAATGAATTCTAATTTAGCATTTACGATTGTATCTGGTTCTTCATCAGACAATACATCAATTAAGATAGCAATTATTCCTTTTGCAATAATCGCATCAGCATCTGCTGTGAAGCTAACTTTTCCATCCTTCATTTCCGCGTGCAACCAAACCGTCGATTGACAACCTTTAATAATATTGTCATCCTTCTTATGGTCGGGTGAAATTAAAGGCAAATCTTTTCCTAACTCAATGATATATTCATATTTATCCATCCAATCATCGTAGATCGAAAAGCTGTCAATCAGTGCTTCTTCTTTTTCTGCAATATTCATCATCTTAACATTTGAATCGCTTTTTCTAAAGCTTTAATAAATTGATCTATCTCTTCCTTTGTATTGTAAAAACTAAAAGATGCCCGAATTGTTCCCGGGATATCGAAAAATTCCATGATTGGTTGTGTACAATGATGTCCAGTCCTAACTGCAATTCCTTGTTGATTCAGCAACGTACCAATATCGTAAGGATGTGTTCCTTCTATCAAGAAAGAAATGACGCTACTTTTATTTTCGGCTTCTCCGTATATTTTAATCCCGTCGATTTTGCTGAGTGCATCGGTAGCATATTCCAGCAAATCAGTTTCATGTTGTTGGATATCCTCGAAATTAAATCCAGATAACCATTCGATTGCAACACCCAGTCCGATTCCGCCAATAATATTCGGTGTTCCTGCTTCAAATTTATGCGGTAGCTCATTATAAGTTGTGCCGCTCATAGAAACTGTTTTGATCATATCACCTCCACCTTGATAAGGAGGCATCTCATTTAATAGCTTCTCTTTACCATAAAGTATTCCCACACCAGTAGGACCAAATACTTTATGTCCTGAAAAAACAAGAAAATCACAATCCAGCTGCTGCACATCAACTCTCATGTGCTGTAATGATTGTGCTGCGTCGATTAATACCTTTGCTCCGACAGCATGTCCTTTTTTTATGATGTCTTCAATTGGATTAATCGTTCCTAAAGCATTTGAGATATGTGTAATAGCGATTAATCGCGTTTTTTCATTAATTAATGTTTCCAATTGCGAGAAATCTAGTTCTCCCAAATTCGTCATCGGAATATAACGTAATGTTAAACCTTTGCGTTCGACTAACATTTGCCATGGCACAATATTCGAATGGTGCTCCATTTCGGTGATTAGAATTTCATCTCCGTCAGTTAAAAGTTTACCAAAACTTTCTGCAATAAGATTGATACCATCCGTTGTTCCTTTGGTAAAAATGATCTCATGCTCATGGGGAGCATTGAGGTGCTCTTGAATTGTTCGTCGCGCCTTTTCGTAATTGTCAGTTGAAACTTGACTTAAATGATGAACACCGCGGTGAATATTTGCGTTTTCCTGCTCATAATATCGATTGATCGCATCAATAACAACACGAGGCTTTTGAGACGTCGCTCCATTGTCAAAATACACTAAAGGGTATTTCCCCACCTTGGTTGATAAAATTGGAAATTGATTTCGAATATGATTGAGGTCTAACGCCATTCCTTTTTTTGTGCAAATTTAATGAGAAACTGTCGCAATACAAAGCTTGTTTGGAATCATTCTAAATAAATCCTTAAAAAATGCAAATAAAGTTCAAAAACTAAGATGGGTTAAGATTAGGTTGCCGTATTCTCTGAGAAAAATGGGTTAAATTAGCAGTGGACGAAACTTAAAACATGTCAGAAACTAAATACTTCCGAAAGACCATCAATGATGGATATGCATTTGAAGGAGAATCAATCACGCTGGGCGCGGCCATGTTAAATGGTGAGGCGGTTGGCGAAGCAAATGTAAAGATCCCATTAAAAACCTTAAATCGACATGGTCTAATTGCCGGTGCAACGGGTACGGGTAAAACCAAATCTTTGCAAATATTAGCTGAGCAAATGTCAATGCAAGGAATCCCATCATTATTGATGGATTTAAAAGGAGATTTAAGTGGTTTGGCTCAGCCCGGCGAAACCAATAAGCATATCGAGAAACGAGCGCTTGCTATTGGAGAACCCTATCGACCAATAAAATTGCTCGTGGAATTGTTTTCAATTTCTGAAGGCAAAGGAACACGAATGAAAGCGACGGTGTCCGAATTTGGGTCAACGCTTTTGGCAAAGATTTTAGGACTCAACGATACGCAAGGTGGCGTTTTATCCATTTTATTCGCGTATTGTGATGATAATGATTTACCGTTATTGGATTTAAAGGATTTGAGAAAAAGCTTGCAATATAT
>JAURQI010000141.1 GCA_030836155.1 Crocinitomix sp. | reverse complement strand
ATATTTTATTTCAAAAAACGCGCGCAAAAATAAATTAATAAAAACAGGCGCAAGCGTAAAAAAACGTGCGCAAATAGAGTCTTCATATGAATAAGGTGCGCAAGAAAAAGTTGCTAAGTCATATTGGATCTTCCTCCTTTTATTCTCCTTCTGCCGAAATAAATTGGTCATGACCTTCTTCTTCATCAAACAAACATTTTTTGTAAAAGGCCACATGACGAATGTCTTGACCAATATTTTGGACAATAGCATTAAATATCGTCGGGATAATTTGGAGATTCTGTTGGAGATCACCGAAACGGATCAAGCAGTCCACCTCACGATCAAAGACAATGGCATCGGCATGAGCAAGGAAGAACAGCAATTGGCTTTTGATAAATTCTATCGCGCCGAAAGTGGCGATTTGCATCATATTAAAGGGTTTGGCTTGGGCTTGAGTTATGTCAAAACGATTATCGAAAAACACCAAGGCACGGTAGAACTCAGCGGTGCATCGGAGGTTGGTACAACGGTAAAAATTGTATTGGAAAAACCATAATGAATAAAGGCAAGCACATATTATTGGTGGAGGACGAGGAAAATTTTGGTTCCTTATTGCAGAATTATTTGCAGCTTTCGGGGTATACCATCAAATGGTGTAAAGATGGCGCCAAAGGGTATTCAACCTTTAAACAAGAACAGTTTGACCTTTGCATTTTAGATGTCATGATGCCGATTATGGACGGCTTTACTTTGGCTGAAAAAATCCGCGAGTCGGATAAAGAAATACCGATGATTTTCCTCACCGCCCGCGACATGAAAGAAGACTTGATAAAAGGTTATAAAATCGGCGCAGACGATTACCTCAACAAACCGTTTGATGTCGAGGTTTTATTGTTGAAGTTGGAGGTGCTTTTTAAACGCAAGACATCCGCTGCAGGACCTACCTTGCATCAAATCGGTCAATTCAAATATGACCCCACCACCCGACAATTGTTCAACGGATCCAGCACCAAAAAACTCTCCCCTAAAGAAGGGCAATTGCTGGAATTATTATGCGAACACCAAAACGATGTACTCCCCCGCGAAAAGGCCCTCAAAACCATCTGGAAAGAGGACAGTTATTTCACCACCCGAAGCATGGATGTGTATATTGCCAAATTGCGCAAGTATTTAAAAGCAGATAATGATGTGCGAATCGAGAATGTGCACTCGAAGGGGTATGGGTTGTTTGTGGGGTGAGTGGGTGAAATAATAGGCTGCTCTAATCATTATGGATGTGCCGCAGGACAAGGCCCATCGGAGTTTGAGGGTCATCGATATCTTTTTTAATGTCGAGCGCAGTCGAAACATGGACGAGCAAAAAGATCAACATAACCCCTTTCAATATAGCATCCTAATGAGCAATTGGTCATATTCCTACGTTTACAAAGGAAATCTAAATTTAACACATAAAGCGCTTATGTACAAGCACTTAGACTGGTTTTTTTTTGATTGTTTTTTTTGATTTAGGATTTTTTATTCATAACCTTGCACCAGCTCCCATAAGTTATTAACCAAAAATTAAAACTTATGAAAAGTGCAATTTTTGCAATTGGCGCTCTGTGCGCTCTATTTTTGAACAACTCAGTATTTTCTCAAGCAACACATGACGCAACCGTAATGGGAGTGATACCTCTAGGAAACCTTGATTATGCTGTTATTATTGACAATGTTTCATCAGAACATTACAAGACATCTGTTTATAACCGAGGTGAATTAGCTGTAAATCAAACAGTAGATTTAGAATTTACGGCTGAAGAATCGACGCAAGTTAGAGTAATTGCCAATTCATTAACTGCTAATTTATATGCAGAAAGGATTGTACAGAATGATACTCCAGGATCGAATGCCGTGCTACAATACGTTTATCCAAAGCTAGAAAATGGAATCCTATTCTTCGAGAGCAAAGAACATATTTCGACTGTGTACGATATGTGCACCGACTTTACCGAATATGGTGATATTGATGAGCAACTTGATTTGCTAGAGGCAGAGTATATAGGCTATGTTTCATTTCGGACCATGATTATTTACAAATATGATTGGTTACATGGTCGATTGACACGGCAAGAATTAGATGATCTATACGCAGAGGATTTTATACATGATGAAATCAAAAAAACTTTACTCAACGAACATAAAATGATTGGCATAGGAGATTCAGTATATTATTTTCATGACCTGGGTGAAATATACCGAACGCATAAAGAAAATACTTCCTTGCTTGGGTTGTTCGAAGATATAGAGCGAGAAGAGGAACCTCTTGATCCAGCAAGCCCAACATTTCAACATATTCTGGAGATTGATCTGATTGATGGAGAAACTGAAGGGCAAACACGTGGCGCTATCAGCGTAGAAACCAATAGTGAAGACTCATGTTGGTACGTTACTCGATTAAATTATGCTAATACACCAGAATGTGATCCATTTACAAAAGGATTTCAAATATACATCGTAGAATACTTTGAGCCTGCAGGAGGGGTTCGTGATAGTATTATGTTTTACCCTGGGGTCCTCAGCCTTGAAGTTGATTGGGGCGATGCAACATTAAATGAAACATTTTCAAGTTATAATTATACCTTCATATCTCACTCATATCTTGAATTCGGTGAATATCAACCTCAAACGACCATAACTTTTTTTGATCGGTATGGAAATGAGCAAACTATTGAAGACGGCGCAGATATAGAAGGAGGCATTCCAATAGAGTTCCAGGTTGAAAGTTCATGCGGAAAAAATGATGCCGTCACATCAAGTTCTGGCTATGATGGCAAATACCATGTCATTGGGTGGACTTGGATTAATAAAAATATTTTAGGAAATCACGTTGGTTCAGCTACGCATCTCTATGAATCGTCAGATGATGGATATTTTGAATTGGTAAAAGGAACTTTATTTACAGATATTGATGCCAAATTTTATAACTCATTGTGTAATTATAAAGATTCAAAATATGGCGACAAGCTACGTAAAAGAAGACGAAAAATACAGAAAACCAAAACTAAGTTATTTCCTAAGTACCGATTTGACGAGGAAAATGGCGTAAAGTCAAAACACTGGTTTGTAAAATCAGGATATTTTAAGGAACTCAACAACCTCCTGAGCCCTTGCCCTTAATTTATTTAACACAATGCCAACACAGCCTTATTGGCCGTGTTGGTTTTTAATAAGATTATGAAGATATTAACTACAATAATTCTGGCGTTTATTTGTCACTTTGTGACAGCTCAAAATAAGCACGTCTCCATTAATTACCGATTCGGTTCAGCCATTGAAAATTTTCAAATTCCAGTAGTCTTGAAAACAACAAGACTTGAGCACAGAAAAATTCGTCCTGTCTGGGATCAAGGACTTGTCGTTTTATACTCTCCTCCATTGTGGGAAAAATACGGCATTTATTACAATTTTGGTGGAGAGATTTCTACTTCGAAGTATTATCAACCAATCGTTGAAAGAAAATACACTTATAACATTGATAATATCGAACTAACCCATACGCGATTAGGGATGATAATCGGCCTTGAAAAACATCTCAAATTCTATGAAGACAGATGTGCTATTAATTTTGGCGTAAATGCAGCCTACAGGCTTTTTCCACAACAATACAAACAGTATGCTAAGGGCTACCATTTTAATAATGAACATTGGATTGAGTTCAGTTATACCCTCAATGTTTACAGAGACGATTATCACAGAAACGAAGCAAATATTGGTCAGAGCGGAAAAGTTGGGCTAGACTTTTTTACACATGTTTCTTTTGCAATCAATAATTCCTCCGCTGTTAATTTTGGATTGAACCTTACTACCCATAATATATTCTTCTACGAATTTCGACATTCGGTTAGGTATTACCAAGATGGTACGGAAGGTCCTATTTATTGGTATACCGATCTCGGAATTGAACCAAAATATAAATATGGCATTCAAACCACTAACCTCTATTTAAGTTTCGGCTATACCTATACTTGGACGAAATGATAAGCCGCAATGATACGCTACTCAACTCTTGAAAACCAATTAAACAAACGCCAATTTGCTGGCAAAACAGTCCATTAGAAAAAAGAAGGTCATCGATATCTTTTCTCATGTTGAGCGCAGTCGAAACATGGACGAGCAAAAAGATTAGAGACGAGAGACTATAGACAAAAGATTATAGACAAAAGATTATAGACTCGTTAGGGTCGAAGATCCGCACGCATTGCAAATGCGCGCGAGGGTGACGAAAGACCATAGATTAGAAGATTTAAGAGGATAGACTTAAATTATGCTCGCGCGCATTTAGCGCAGCGCAATGCGTGTGCAATTTTCCATACGAATGTGATATAAAACAAATTATTCATTCCTGAATGAAAGAGTTACAACTATAGCAAACCGCATTAGGTCTTTGGAATCAAAATTTTGTATAAGATCCGCACGCATTGCGCTTCGCTAAATGCGCGCGAGGGTGTGTTTATATGTGTTCCGCAGGGTTGCAAACCCAGCGGAACGCAGATCAATTGAACGTATTCGTTATACGAACTTGGAATAGATTACTTTCTTTATCGGACGGCACCCAACGAAAGCCATAGGCTACTCGGAGGTCTAACTTCTTAGGGATATCCAACCGCATTGACAGTTCTGGCGTAATGTGTAATTGTGATTCGGAAAAATTAACGCCTTTAAACTGAGGACCTAGATTTAAATGTACACTATAACGATCATAAAATTCTTTATATAATCCTCCGGAAAAGCTTAACCAGCAGGTTTTATCTAACCAAAAATAGCTTGATCGAAAATCGAGTACGGTTTGAATCTTTTGGATCGGTATATTAGCACCGATATTTATTCCGAACCCAACACCAAGGGAATCGCGATTAGGAATATTGATACCCACATACGGACCGCCACCATTTAGCAGTTTTCGTTTTAAGACAACTTTTATATTTGAATAATCAGTTGGGGTGACTTCTACTGTCGTAAACCCAACATATTCAACAACAATGATAGGTTCATCAGACGCTGTTTCGATCGAAAACTTACCCTCTTCATCGGTGAAGGTCCCATTGTAGGTCCCTTTTTCAAATACCGTTGCTCCGGACATTGGTCGGTTCCTGCCATCCACAACAATTCCTGAGACCCTGACTTGCGTCAAGGCAGTCAAATTTATACTAACGATTGCAAGCAGGGCAAGAATAAGTTTCATGTACCAGCGTGATTTAGACTAGTTAAAGTACGCATAATAATTTGAGATTAATCCAAAAAAAAGTCCCTCGTCTTGCGACGAAGGACTTTTAATACTTTATAAACCTTATTGCTTATCTAGAAACAACGAAGTTTAAAGTTCCACGCTCACCATCAGCAAACTCAAGGTTTGCGATGTATGTACCAGCTGGCAACATTGTAACGTCAACTTCTAATCTGTTCGTTGTCATTGAAACCGTTTGCTGAGCAACAACACGTCCGTTGATGTCAACAATTGTTAAATCAATGTTTCCTTCCTTCATTGCAACAGGGATGTTCATGATCTCTGTTGCAGGGTTAGGGTAAGCTGTTAATTTAACATCATTCATTTCAACCAATGAAGCTCCTTCAGAGTTGAACATTTTTACTGACAATGATGGGTTTCTGTCTCCACCGAATCCAAGTGCATACCACTGACCGCTTAAATAAATAGGCGAAGTTGGCATTCTGTACTCTTCGATATTCCAATCATAGTTTGTTTTTGTATCGTATCCAGGATAGATATCAGCTCCGTACATTTGAGCACAGAACATATACTTTACATCATCCTCTAAAATAACTGGCTCTTCAAACTCAACTGAAATATTCTCACTTTGAAGATTCTCAGTATAGATATACTCAGCATCAGCAATGTCGTTTAATGCTGTGATGTTGAAAGCTGGATCATCTAAATCAACCCAAGCATCTAACCACTCATATACATAAAACTCAATCACCATTCCATCTAATGACGTTTCATCCGGAACTTGAGAAGTACCAGCAGAGAAATTCATTCCGCTTACACCAACACGGCTAGCGTTTGGATCTTGGAAGAAAAGGCAAGAATATAAGTTATCTGTTGTTCCGTTAAACTGGTTTGTATTGTTAACCGGTACGTTTGATACTGGATCTAATGCACCCATTGAATACGTATCATCGCTCATTGCGAAATCTGCCGATCCTGAATTGTCATAATCCGCTTCATCAGCAGCAGCAGAACTTACGGTATACATTACTTCGTAATATCCGTTAGCATAAGAAGGCTGCGAGAAAGTTGGAAGAGGAATCCAAAGGCTATCTCCTGAAGCAACAGTAGCTGGATCAGAACTTTCGTTATACAATTCAGTTCCTTCTAAGGTTACTGTACAGTTCAAAACAACACCAGTTTGTTCGTTTGTTCCGTGGTTTCTTACCCACGATCCCATTTCAACTGTAAATTCAAATTCATCTTGATTTAATAGTTGTACGTGACCAAAAGCTTGCGCTCTTAAGTAGTCAGATGTCGAGAATCCCATGTCATTTGCATACAATCCTTCTTTTGACCCGATGAAAACTTCAGTTTCACCAGCCTCAATCTCATCTCTTAATAATTCTCCATCGATCGCTGAAATCATAACAACAGGAATTGTTACAGCTCCACCGTCAGCACCAGCACCCATACCTACAGGAGCACCAGGAAGTGAATTAATAATGATCAAAGCTTCAGCACCAGCAGTCTGAGCATTTAAAGCTTTTGTTCCGAATTCACAAGTACCACGGTATAATACCGCAATGTGACCGGTCATATCTGACCATCCACCACCTGTACATCCTTCAGGATTTGTATCTCCTGATCCATCTTCGATTAGCATCATTGGCGCAAGTACAGAGTTAGCAGGATCTGTTAAATCTGCAACTCCCCAGGTTCCAGGTTCTGCATAAGTAAAGTCATAACTCCCTTCATTTGGCGATGGCGCCTGTACGTAGAAAGTGACTTGAGCCATACCTAGCGAAGCGAGCAGGCATAAACTCAATGATAGTACAATTTTTTTCATGTTCTGTTTGTTTTAAAATTCGCGTTTGATCAAAAGTACAAAAAATACTTATTAATCGAAAGATAATACGGATACAACACTCAATAGGTTGGGTTTGTGGTTTGTTTAGAGACCTACATCTCTATAAACTCACGATACATACATTCCAAAACAGCGCGACATTTTTTTAACGTTTCTTCTGTTTTTTGTTGATCCTCGTATGCCGAATGAATGAGTCGATCATCAATCATGTGATACACTGTATATCCGTCCTTATTCTTGAAACCATAAGACAAAGTGGAAGTACAGATCGCCCAGTCCTTAGCGGTTGGATCCAGCAAGTCTTTGCTCCATCGAAATGGGGAAGCATCAATATCCATCTGATTCAGAATTGTTTTTGCAATGTCCGATTGGGCACCGATCTTCGTGATTTGCTCTCCTTTAAACTCATTTTTTAAAGCACCTCCCCAAATCAAAAATGGTATGTGAAAATATTTTTCGCTGTACGTGTCTTGATTGTACAGATTCGCCCGGCCATGGTCGGCAACAAAAAGTACGATGGTATTGTCAAAATCTGGCAAGTTTCTAACCTTCTCAACAAATTTCCCCAAATGCTCGTCTGCATAGTGCATACTGGTGATGTACGGATCATTATAATCACCATAGGACGCGTAAGGCATATCATAAGGTGCATGGGTACTTTGGGTAAATAAACCATAAAAATAAGGACGCTGGGCTTGTTCGATCTCGCTGAAAAAATAAGGGAACATAGCCTCATCATGAATACCCAACTTTCCGGAAGGTTCTAAATCCAAGTCATTCTCATCCACTAAGCGATCGAAACCAACGTCGGTCAGATAACCGCCAATATTTCCATAAGAAAGTGATCCACCAAAAGTATAAAAGGAAGAGTAACCTTCATTTTCTAAGGTTTGGTTGATCGATGGCAATTGTCTACATTTTGCTGATTCGGTAGAAATAGAAATGCCGGCTATTGTAGGATAACCACTGATGATACTGGAATGCCCTGTCTCTGATGTCCCGCCTGTTGCATAGATTTCAGTGAATAATAAACCATCTTGACTCAATGCATTAAAATTTGGTGTGACGCCCGGTTCACCTCCCATAGGTTCAATCATTTGCCCAGACCACCCTTCTAATGTCACCAAAATGATATTTGGTCTGTTATTCTTAAATATGCTCACCGTATCAATCCCTTCACTGGCATACAATTCGTCTTTTAGAACTGCTGCTTCTTTTGGATCAAGATTTTTGTAGAATTCCGATAAATCGACTTTAAAATGCACATAACAGGTGTGAATGAAATTCCAAACCGGGTTAACTGAAACATCATTGACAATTTGCTTTTCAGAATGATAAGCATCCGTTGCAGTAATCGGTATTTGCTGCCAGCCACCTCGTATCATCAAGACAAAAAAACCGGCAAAAACAACCAGATAAGTCAAGGCATATCCGATTTGTTTAAACCAGCCCGAAAAATTTGGTTTTAGTCGATTTTTACGAATTACATACTTCCAAATTGCCCAAGCCAATACCATTTGCAAAAAGAAGTACAAAAAATACCAGATCGTGTAGGCACCAGATCCTGTTCTAAAAATCTCATCTGGTGTTTCAAAATGAATAAAGATTTTTGACGACAATTTGGTTTTCCATTCAATATAGGTGACGATCTCTGCGCTCATCATAATGGAGACTAAAACAATGATGATCCAAAAATAAACCATCAAGATCCCATTCAAAATGCGCATCGCCTTCTCGCTCCGCATAAAAAAACCAGGCAATGATAGTATCAGTGCGATGCCATTCAAATAGGCAAAGGCGGACAAATCCAATCGTAAACCGTGAAAAGGCATTAAGAATAATTCGCCAATATGCCCTTGGAAATCTCCGGCAAAATGGAGGATAAAGAGGATGCGCTGGACCAAAAAAAACAGGAGCCAAAACAGCAACAAACGTCCTAAAAAAAGCACATGTGATTTCACGTCGCAAAAATAAGAGAAATTGTGATTTTCATCACTTTTTGAGCGGTTCAGTCTTTGTATCTTTGTACAGAATAAACTGGTAGAATTATGTTCTCATTTTTGAAAGGTAAACGGATGTACAGCATTTTGAATTCAAAATGTCCTAGATGTCATGAAGGTGATTTTCATGTTTCAAAACACGCTTATCAATTGAAGGATTTTGGTGAAAACCACGAAAACTGCTCGGTTTGCGGACTTAAATATGAAAAAGAGCCCGGATTCTTTTATGGGGCGATGTATGTGAGTTACGCGCTAACTGTTGCTTTCTCAGTAGCTATTGGTGTGGCGATTTTTGTATTATTTCCAGCATCTTCTTACAAAGTTTATTTGACCTCCATTTTAATCGGACTGGTGGTTCTATTCCCATTATCGTATCGCCTGAGTCGTATTATCTGGATGAATTTTTTCTACCATTATCAAGGTGATGCCCTTCCAAAACCACAGAAGGAAGAATAATTCCTTAGCTTTGTGTGAATCAAGTGGGAAATTCGCGCAAAAAACAACTGCTAAAGCGGCTTACGCCGAATAGAATCTGGAATGGGGCTCTATTGCGTTCTTCTTATTATCTATCCCAATGGACCAATGGATCGATTCATTGGGGGAAACCAATGGCGATATCGATTGAACCGACTACTGCCTGCAATTTGAGATGTCCACAATGCCCCAGCGGATTGCGTCAATTTTCTAGACCAACAGGAAATTTGAATATCAAATTAAACGAGGAGATTCTGGATGCTGTCGGTAAACAATTGTATTATGTCAATTATTATTTTCAGGGAGAACCCTATATCCATCCACAATTTAACGCTTTAATTAAAGCAGCACATCAACGAAATATTTATACGGTGACTTCTACCAATGCGCACTTTATTGATCCGGCTATGGCAGAAAAAATTATCGACTCGGGATTGAGTGAGCTGATTATCTCTATTGATGGCTTAACCCAAGAAACGTACGAAAGTTATCGGCGCGAAGGGAAACTCGAAAAGGTCATTGACGGCACCCGTCATTTGGTTGCTGCAAAAAAGAAATTAGGTAAAACCAATCCGCATTTGGTTTTCCAGTTTTTAGTCAATCGACAAAATGAACATGAAATTGATGGCTTGCATCAATTGGCTGCGAAAATGGCAGTGGATGAAGTTCGGATTAAAACGGTGCAGATGTACGACCTAGAAAATGGCGCTGATTTCCTCCCAAAAAACGAAGCTTATTCGCGTTATAAAAAACGGAATGACGGCACTTACGAACTGAAAAATAGTTTCAAAAACAAATGCTGGCGCATGTGGAGCTCTTGCGTCTTTACTTGGGATGGCAAAGTTGTACCTTGTTGTTTTGACAAAGATGCAAAGCACGAAATGGGCACCCTTAATAAAGGAGAGTTTCAAAAAATATGGAAATCGTCCATCTATAAGAACTTCAGAAAAAAAGTCTTTACCGACCGCAAGGAAATCGAGATTTGCAAGAACTGTTCGGAGGGGTCTAAGATTTGGGTTTAAACACTAATTTTCACAAGAAGCCGCTTGATAATCTGGTAAAAATCGTCTAATATTGAAGTCTATTAGCCCCACACCTTTTCATTAACCCAAAAAATAAGAAGTATGAAAAAGTGGACATTAGTAGCCATTGGCCTATTTATGCTTACGGCTTGTCAGAAGGATGACGATATTTCCTATTGTGAATTACACCCAGACGAATGTGTGGATGTCAGAGAAGTCAAAGACTATTTTTATTTCAAAATGGGTTCCTGGTGGGTCTATGAAGAGGAGCATACAGGGAATAGGGATTCGGTTTATGTAAATGAAACATGGACCGATACGAGTTCGGTACTTTTCTCAACAGAATTAATCAGCTCATATGATGAATATGAGTATCGTTTTTGGACAACCGGCGTCAATGGTAGCCTTGTAGATAATAACCTGACGAAAAAGAAAGTCAAGTCAACTAGAGTTAAGAGATCGAAAGGTAAGTCTGGGGATTATGTAGACGAACAAACATGCTTTCTTTTTTATCCATACGAAGGTCTTGCTACAACTACAAGTTATATATCAGGCGCTGGAGTTGAAAACTATCATATAGGCAAACTGGAAATTGAAAAAGTCTTTGAAAACTATGTAGTCAATGATCTCGAATTCCATCAAGTTGTATTTGTTTCGGAAGAATTCACATCCATCTATGACGGTCAACCTACCAATCATTTTTATGCTCCGCACATTGGTCTTATCCGAAAAGAATTAATTGACAGCAATCAAGTTTGGAATTTGGTCAGCTATCACATTAATCAATAAGACCCTATAGAATAAGAAAAGGATTAACCCAAAAAATAAGAAGTATGAAAAAGTGGACATTAGTAGCCATTGGCCTATTTATGCTTACGGCTTGTCGAAAGGATGACGATATCTCCTATTGTGAATTACACCCTGAAGAATGTGTGGATGTCAGAGAAGTCAAGGACTATTTTTATTTCAAAATGGGTTCCTGGTGGGTCTATGAAGAGGAGCTTACAGGAAAAAGGGATTCGGTTTATGTGAACGAAACATGGACGGATACGAGTTCGGTGCTTTTCTCAACAGAATTAATCAGCACATATGATGAATATGAGTATCGTTTTTGGACGAAAGGTGTCAATGGCAGTTTAGTTAATAATAACCTAACCAAAAAAACAGATTTATCCACGCGTGTATACAGATCAAAGGGAAAATCCGGAGATTATGTAGACGAAGCAACGTGCTTTCTTTTTTATCCAAAACCTGGATTGGAATCTCCTGCTTTTGGAGGGATCGAATAT
>JAURQI010000140.1 GCA_030836155.1 Crocinitomix sp. | reverse complement strand
CTGAAATATATTTCGGTTTATTTTAAAATATTTTCGATATATTTAATCGCTCTGCACCCAAAACACAACCTAAACTCAGTCATTATGAAAAAGAACCAGAACCGCTTGATCATTGAAATTAAGATCATTTACAATTCATATTAGTCCATCTTCATGGGTATTGTTACCATTTAACAAACCGATATAATTGCTTTATCTTATTAAATAACGCTTGCCATAAAAATACAATTCAGCAAACCAATATCATTTCTTAAACCACTCATTACCAAACTGAAAGATTTTAAAACCTAATGAGTCAAAAGACAACTTTTGACTTATCGGCTTGTTTTATTAACGATGCTATCATCTGGACAAATTAAAAAGCGCAATACTAATTTAGAGACCAACTATTGTATTCAGGACGAATAGTCCCTTTACATCCTCAGAAACATAACACACCTCAATTAAAATCACACATGTCAAACACGATTTATACAACAATACAAACCACTTATCATGCAACACAAACTATCGCCTTATTATGGCATCACAAACAAATGTATCGTTCAGAATGGCTATAATCGAAGCGCTATTTACAATCTTGAAACTGGACAACATTGGTTTATCGACAATAAATGGGAGACGGTATTTAACGAATTACCGCTCATCGACACCAAAAAGCTACTAAAATCAAGACCAGATTTAACAGAAAATGAACTGGTAGAATTTCTATTTTCTTTTGTTAATGAAGGGGTCATAAGAATCATTGACGAACCATTAAAATCAAACTACGAAAGAATTGAGTTGAACTCTGATCATTCTTTAAAATTGAAGCACCTAAGCATCACATTTCGATCAGAACTAGAGATGGGTATTTATGCTTTTTTAAAATTAAATCCCACTGAACACCTGATCTTATCGATTGGAGCAATTAATAATGAAACGTTTCCGTTTTTGAATACGTTGACAGAGGACTTGGTTGAAAAAATCACGCTGATCATTGAACCGCTTATCATTGAGGAAGATTTTTTATTTGAACTTATCTCCCAAAACCCTATGATTCGTGCCATTTACATTGATGAACAATCACCAATAAAGAATCAGAAGATTGGTTTTTGTGAGTTCAAACTAAAAGACCGTATTACTCGTGCTGGACAACCAGAAATTTACATCAATTTCGATCAGTTTAACGGGTCATCACAATACCACACTTATTTTCATAAAAGAGTACATATTATGGCTAATGGAGACATTACACATAGTCACGATTCTAATAGGGTATTTGGGAATATTAATGATGAAAATTTTAATGAAATCATTCGGTCAAATTCATTTCAGTCAATTTGGAAAGTAAAAAAGAATGAAATAGATGTCTGTAATCATTGCGAATTTGCCCCTGTATGCCAAGATAAAAGACCTTTAATTCGTCGGTCAGATGGCACTTGGTATTCTGAAATAGAATGTGAATACAATCCTTATATCAGCAAAGAAAAAAAAGATGAGAATTATCTGAGCTTAGAAGAGTGTGGAATTTCATCCACTCCTCGTGGTTTTAGAATCGGAATTAGCGCATATTTGGCAGCTAAAGCTCATATTATTGGCAAAGAAAAGCGTGCGCTGAGACCTTATAAAGGTTGAGCTCAATTATTTCTCAAATGGTGCGTACAGTGAATCGATATTTAGGATCTTTTGACCTATTTCTTGCGCATCATTGACTAAAATAACAGATCCTTTATCGAGTAAGTAATCATTTTGTTGATTTTCCAATTTGTAATTCCCTAAACTGACGATAGCAGGACCGTATTCTGCCTTTTTACAAAAGGCTCCTGTACCAAACTCAACTTGTTTAACGGTTATTTCCTCCCCAAAAATGACGGTAGCGTCCTTGCTGACGACGCCTGTAATGGCATCTGAAACTTCAATATTTTTTAAGGAGATTACTGAACCTTCTCCCCCAGAAATACCTTTGTCTCCCGAATGGCTAATTTTGACGTTTGTCAATGTTACTATAGATCCTGATAAGTCGATCGCATCATTACCTGTATGTTGAATATTGACTCCGGTCATTTTCCCTCTACAAAAGTCCAAATCGATTCCATCCGAATAAGTATTGGACACCATAATATGAGAAGCCCGAAATGAGCAGCGAATCAAATTAATAGCATCCTCTGAATGGTTGTTTAAAACAACTACATTATCCATTTTCGTTGGCGTTTGGTAGATTGATAGCGCCCCTGTTAATTCCCATCGTCCATAATCAAGGTTTGAAAGTCCGTCAAAAATCACATGACTCAATTTGCAATAATTGGCTTCTAAAACAGTAAGCCCATTATTGGTTTTATCCACTCCGATAAATTGAATGGGCAAGTTGGGTTCTCCTATGGCTGAAATACTTCCACAGATTATTAAACCTCCTGTTTTTTCAAACTTAATTGTAACGCCTGGGAGAACCAAAACCTGATATTCTGCTGGAATTAATAAAAGATTTGAGAGTGTAACGTCATGATCAAAAACAAGTTTATTTTCTTGAATGGTATAATGATCTGAATCTTTATCAAAACCGCTTTTCAACATCATCCGTGTCGTTTCACCAGTAGGTTTTTCCCAATTATTAACATTAACACGCTGCTTCTGTTTTGGGAGGTTTGAAACTTGATAAACGAAATAATCAGGTTTTAAATTGGTGTGTATTGTTGCCGTATCTGCAGCCGTACGATAACCGTTCAGCCGAATCGGCTCACGCAAGAAAACGGTATCGGAAATTTCTTTAAAACCATATCCTATGACAACTGCACCATTTACGTGATAGTTTTCCAATAAGACATGGTAACCATAACCTGAATCGGCAACACTTGGCAAGGCCACAACACCTATTGATGGAGCAAAAAGACTATCTGATCGCTCTACATAAGTTAATTCACGCTGCCAATAATGTGAATCATCTCTTTTTTCTATAACCGCATCCCAAAAGTTTTTTAAAGCTTCTTTACCATCTCGCAAACTGACGATATGTTTCTTGTAGACATTAGGATCAAACGAATAATCGGGATGAATCGCTTTTAGATTATAATGATGTTTACTGAGTTCTGGCCATAGCTCCTTCACCTTTTCATCATAATAAAAATCAGTAGTCATTCGGTTCAGATGAAACAAATAGCGCTTTTTAAATTTCCGATTCAAAAATATGCGCGCGTCAAAATTAAACGGAATCGCTACAGCTCCGCTTTTCATTCTTCTTTCGATGAAATTGACATTCCAATCCTCAGTCTTACTATGCGGCACAACATCATAGATAATATGTTCCAGCTTCTGTGTGATGGGATTATAATAAAATCGGCGATTGTGCCAACGTAAACCATGATTACTACCACTTAGTTCCATCAGCACATAAAATTTTGCTAGTTGATCCACATCAAAGATTTCATCAATCGGTGCGGTGCCATCTTTGAAATGTTGCAGTAATTTTTGCCCCTCGCTAAAAGCCTGATTAAGACTAGCATTTTCCATCGTCCGCCCTTCTTTGAATGCAGCAATTTGCGAAGCCTCAAAATAAGGCAAATCATCCATTGCATTTTGCTCATACCCCTGAGCTAGTAAATCCCAGGTTGTGCTTTCATCCATTTTTAAAATGGGCCCTTCTCTTCGATTTCTTCGTTCCAGCAATTGTTTTGCAAAATGTTCTTCGTACGCATAATATTGGTACACATCCTCTCCAATCTTCACTGTTTCGAAACCGTATTTGGTCGTTAGCAGATCTTCTTCTTCAGCCAAATGATGGATTATCCACTCATGCAAGAAGTTTCTTGTGCGCGGATGTTGGATTGAAAATTCTTTTAATGAATGGAAGTTATATTTGCCATTTATTTTAATTCGATAAGAAGGGTGTCCATAAGTCAAATGATCCGTCCAATCCCCTTTCAAACGCATTTTGATTTTCACTTTCTCCTGATCCGACAGAATATATGCTTTTACATATTCTTTATCCTCCTCTGGAATCACTTTTTGAGTAATCGCATGTGCAATATACCCATCTAATTCATCTTTGGAAGAATCTGGCATTTCGATCACCAGATGCAGATTATCAGCTAAATAATCATCATCTGAAATAAACATAACTGCACCGAAAAAGACAGTAAGCGAGAGGGTGTAGATGAAAATTTTGGTGATTCTATTATTCATTATGATAGCACGGTTTTAGTAAAATGAAGTTAAATTTTCCCAAATCATGGAAAACCTTGCAGCGTAGTTATTATTGCGTGAATCCAAGTTAAGGATCTCCTGCTCTATATCAGGCGAAATTAACCAACCCGCATCCTGACCTCCCGTGACTTCATTAGTCACGGATGACCATAACCGTATTCCAAAAGGATATATTAAGAATGCAGCAGAGAGCGTCCGCATGAGTCGTAAGCGTTTAGTTTAGTTCAGCAAAATTAAACGAATATTTAAACCGATCTGTCTAACGCTTATAGTTAAATATCAAATATTGAGTTTTACAAAGAAAATCGCTGCCCTTTTTCAGCAAAATGAAACCCTTTTGACTCCACCTCCATTTGCGCATTACTTGCTTTTAAAAGAAGCGGATTTGTATGATTAAAATGGATAAAATAAATTTTAGCCTTTTCTTCTTTAGACAGCTTCTCAAAAGTCTTAAAGCTCTCTACAACGAATGGGTGAGGTATCTCTGTTATATCTCTATTATTAATTTCCTCTGCATCGTAAAATGTTGCATCTAAGAAAGCATAATCCACCCGCTTGATCCATTCGCAAATTTTTTCTTCTCCCCACTTCGTCCACTTATCAATATCCGGAATAAAAAGTGTTGATTTATTGGGTCCAACTATATAAAAACCAACAGTTTCTGAATACTCGTCTCGATGCGGAACAAGAATCGGAGTAATATTCAACTGCTGATTTAATTGGATGACGGAATCTTGCTTGATCCTGTTTATAGCAATATTCTCTCTTGTTACCAGCTGACTCCATGGCCCACTTGTCATTAAAAAATCAGCCATCCTCGGCATAGCAAATACAGGAACTTGTTCTGCATTCATGGCTTCTTTTCCAAAATACATGAGTCCAGTATAATGACCAATATGCCCGTGCGTTAAGAATACGCCATCTGGAACATCAGATTTTGCAACGGCTGCCGCGTTTTGCAAATCATTAAGCTGCTGAACCATATCGGGAGTTGCTTCCAATAAATAACGTGTTTGATGATCATGATCAACCAAACCAAGAGACACGACTTTCCGACTTTCATCGGGCTGATCAAATAAAGCTATACAACATTCTTTTTTACAGTTGATTTGTGGCGAACCGGCATCTTGCACCGTTCCTAAAACAATTAATTCAACACCATTTTGAACTAGCGTGTGGGATACATTCGAAACAAGTGAATCAGCCTCAATAGCTGATGAATCTTGCTCTGATTGACAACTGAATAACAAGGTAAATAAAAGCGCAAAAGACAAAATATGATTGATTTTCATTTGGTCGGACGAATTTAAATGTTAGCTATTGATATAAAGTATATTGCTAAATGAAAATCAAATATGGGTATAAAATCTGATGAGTCATCCAAGTTATGGCAATAATTAAACCGATTATCCAGACATTTATCCTTACCTTTAACAGTGAATTAGCTTTAATGGAATATGGGATTTTTGAGACGTATTTTTAGATCAGAACAGCAAATGGATCCGATTGATTTGGGCCTGTTAAAAACGGATGTTCACTCTCATCTCATCCCAGGAATTGATGATGGTGCAAAAACAATGGAAGACACCCTAGATATGCTTCGAAAATTTGAAGAAATGGGATATCAAAAAGTGATAACAACACCTCATATTATGAGTGATTTCTATCGCAATACAACATCCATTATCAATGACGGTTTAGAGCAAGTTCGTGAGGCGATCAGCAATACCGACTTGACCATTAAAATTGAAGCCGCCGCTGAATATTACCTCGACTTTCATTTCCGTGAATTAATTGATAATGGGGATCTCCTCACTTTTGGTGATAAACACATCCTTTTTGAACTTTCTTTTACACAGGAACAAAGCGGTATTCATGAGGTTGTTTTTGATCTTGTATCAGAAGGCTACAAACCCATTTTAGCACATGTTGAGCGTTATCCATTCTACAATAGCGAATGGGATAAGATAGAAGCCTACCGAGAACGAGGGTGCCTGCTTCAATTGAATATCAACTCACTTTCTGGTCAATACGGACCACACGTAAAGCGAATGGCAGAACAATTAATCGATCGAGGATGGATTGATTTAGTGGGTTCAGACTGCCATCATATGAGGCATCTTGATAGTATGGATATGCTGCGCAGAAATTCATACGTCCACAAAATCATTCAGCAAGAAGGACTCTTAAACCAGAGACTCTAAGGTATAACCTCTATCGATAACATT
>JAURQI010000139.1 GCA_030836155.1 Crocinitomix sp. | reverse complement strand
GCTTTCATTTGCTACCTCACCCTCTGTGCTATTCCAATTTAAACCTATCATAATCAAGATGGCACCCACAGCAGCTATACTTGCCACACGCGTAACCCAGGTCATTGAGATAATAAGGCTAGTTTTCTGTTTTAGGCTAGCTTTATCTTCAAATTGAATACTCAAATCTGGTTTTAGTTGCGTCGCTTTTGTATATGCATAAGACTTTGTTAGATTATTGTCTTTTACATACGTTTCTAATTGTTGTTTTTGACTTTTAGATAATTGACCTTCTACTGCGGCAATCATTAATTCATCCACCGAACCGGTTGTAATCATGAGTTTATCCGCATCTACTTTTAGCGATTCTTTTGCATCAAACGTCACTGAAGTTGGCATCAATTCCATATCCATAACATCTAGTTCCAACTCCTCTTTTAAGTCTGGATGCTTTTCTAGAAAAGCGAATAAATCGTACTTTTCCTCTGCACTCAAGCTTCCCTCCATATAATCGAGGAAATACGCTTCGTAATTATTTAAATCTATCTTCTCCATTTCGCTGTTTCTTCTGCGGTATATAAATTGATCAGTCTAAAACTGCCTCAATACTTACCAAAATTTCATTTAATCTTTTTCGTGCTCGAAAGATGTACACTTTCACCTGACTTTCTTTCAGGTTCGTGATTTCGCCTATTTCATCATAAGCATATCCTTCGTAGTCGCGCAACAAAACAACTGTTCTTTGAATCTCAGGTAATTGATCAAGTGCCTCTTCTAATTGCTCTTGAAGATCCAAATTACCAATTGGTTTTTGATAATATTCTCGATCAATGGCTGTCTCATCCTGCATGTACTTTTCTTTACGAACCGTATCAATTAAGGTATGATGAGCTGTCGTAAAAAAGTAAGACCGCGCTTTTGAAAACTCAATCGTTTCTCTTTTCACCCAGACTTTTGCAAAAGTTTCTTGCACAATATCACGCGCAGCATCTACATTTTTGATGTGCTTCAAGACAAACCGATAAATATTATCGGCATAATTGTCTACGCAGTTATTGTATTCGTTTGTTGTCATTTTGCTCGCTTCTGATGATAGGACGCCCTTCTTATCTAAAAGTTACAGCTCTCAATAAAATTTACTGCTTTTTATTGAAATTGAGGAAGTTAAATCCATCAAATCATGAAGGGTTTCATCTGATCAGATCTTACTTTTGAAGTGAATGTTCAATAATTATGGAACTGTTTTTCAGGCGAAATAGTCGTTTAGTTATATAATACATCAATGCAAAAAGTCCCGATTGAAAAAATGCAACCAGGACTTTTGAACCAAAATTTTATGGAACCAGTCATATCACTTTATAGCTACTGCAATTCCGCAATAGCTGCTTCAAGAATTTCATCTTTGGTTAAGTCCGACCAATCGAAGGATACAGGGATATCTGCAGGCACACCGTTTTCATAATCTGGTTTTTTGTCTAATGTCAACGATTGCGTGATCGAGAATCGATAAGTCCATCCGTTAGGTAATTGTCCGCCATTTGGCATACCTAATCCACCCCCTGTAGTATCACCAATTAAAACCATATTCGGAATGGCCTTGGTTCCTAGTGCTGTGAATGAACCTGCGCTGTATGTTCCACGGTCTGTCAGGACAGCTACTTTTTTCAGATAACGCGGCCCATCAACTACAAGACCAAACAACAGTTTTATATATAATTCGGATATTATCATCTAGTATTCGGTTGATTCTTTAACCTCAAAAAAAGTGTCATGAATAACAAAAAAACTCCAGATCGGCAGTAAATCTTTTGGCATTAAAAGTAATGCAGTCAGTTAATGCCAAAAAAGAAGACCACAACTACACCTTAAATCTATTGACCGAACTACAGTCGGCGATTCAGCATGTGCAGTCACATATGCAAAATCAAGCATAAGAACATTTCCGCTTTTTTAGATTTAATAACGATAAAATTGACCAGCATCTTTGGTCAATTTTATTAGCTTTGCAGTATGCGAAGTATTGATCCTAAATCGTTACCTATACCACAACTTCATGGTTATTTACTCGGTGCTGTTGGTCCTCGACCAATTGCTTTTGCGAGTACGATTGACAAAAATGGTGTCAGTAATTTAGCGCCTTTTAGTTTCTTTAATGTCTTCAGTGCTAACCCCCCGATTATGGTGTTTTCACCTGCTCGATCGGGAAGAACGAATACGACTAAGGACACCTATAATAATGTCAAAGAAGTTCCAGAGGTAGTAATCAACGTAGTGAATTACGACTTGGTACATCAAATGTCATTGGCAAGTTCCCCTTATGATCCAGGTACCGATGAATTCGAAAAGACTGGTTTAACGCCTCTAGCTTCGGAAACGATTCAACCATTTCGTGTAGCAGAGTCTCCCGTTCAATTTGAATGTAAGGTAAACGAGGTGATTGAATTAGGTGACGGAGGCGGAGCTGGAAATTTGGTCATTTGTGAGGTGACACGGATTCATATCAATGATGAAGTATTAGACCAGGATGGCAAAATTGATCAACATAAAATTGATTTAGTTTCGCGAATGGGCGGAAACTGGTATTGTAGGGCAGATAAAACATCCATGTTTGAAATTACCAAACCCATCGTTACCAAAGGCATTGGTGTAGACGCCATTCCAGAAGACATTCGCTTATCCACGATTTTAACTGGTAATGACCTTGGACAATTGGGCGGTATTGAAGAACTTCCGAACGAAACAGATGTAAATGATTACAAATTGTTGGAGTTAAGTGATTTATTTGTTTCTTTGGAAGACAAACAAGCAGCGCTTGAAATTGCACTGCATCAACGCGCGAAAGAATTATTAACTGAAAATAAACTGGAAGAAGCTTGGAAAACGCTTCTTTCTTTTAACAATTAAACAAACGAATATTATGTACACATTAAAAGGAGAGCTAAAAGTAATCGGAGATGTACAACAAATCTCTGAGTCTTTTAAGAAGAGAGAATTTGTAGTTGTGGATGCTTCCGGACAATACGCACAAACAATCATGTTCCAGGCGGTTCAGGATCGTACAGATTTGTTGAATAATTTCAAATTGGGTGACAATGTTGAAGTTACATTCTTCCTTCGTGGTCGTGAATGGACAAATCCAAAAGATGGCGCAGTTCGCTATTTTAACTCATTGGATGCATGGAAAATAGAGCCACTTGGTGGAGCTGGAGCAGCGAGTGCTGACAATGCAGAAACATTTGTAGCAGAGGGAGACGACGATCTTCCTTTCTAATTAGAATCTTGACAAAAACAAAAAAGGTATTTGCTATGCAAGTGCCTTTTTTTATGGATTGATGACAATGCAGGATTTTAATAAGTCTTTCTTGGATATTCATAATAGATGTTCAAACATATATTTCTAATTTTGTGTTAAGAATTTACAATAAACATAGACTTAAAACAATATCATGATAAAGAAATTAGTAATCGGAGGAGTAATTGTTGCGGTGGCCGCAGCTGCAATCTTGTATTTTATTCCATGGGGAGAATACGAAAGTAAAATTGAAAAATCAGAAGTTCAGGTTGAAGAGGCAATTGATTCTACTGGACAAGTTATTCCGACCCTATCCACCATAACAGGGAATTTTGAAATTGCATCTGGAGAAAATGTTCAGGCAGAAATTCTCTTTCATGTTGAAGGTTTAAAAAAGACCAAAGGAGCCTTTGAAGAATTCTCGATTGAATTTAATGTGCCTGAAGATTACACCCAATCTTCCTTGACTGTTAACATTGCGTCAAAATCAATCAATACCAATAACGGCATGCGCGATGAGCATTTAATGGTGGCTGACTTTTTTGATGTAGAAAACTATCCGGAGATCGTCTTTAAATCAACTTCTGTCAGTCAATCTGATACTGCATATATTGCGCATGGCGAATTAACGCTGCTAGAAGAAACCAAAACATTAGATGTGCCATTTAAACATTTAGGCGGTGGCGAAAATGAAGAAGGGGAGCATTTTGAAGCTTTTGAAGGTAAATTTATCTTTGATCGTATCGAATACGGAATGGAAGAAGTGACTGGTGCCGGAAATGTGGTCACCGTAGAGTTTTATTGTGAATTATTTGGGGGAACATCCTCACCAGCGATCGAAGATGTCGCCAATGGAGAATAAAGCAGTAGAAAACATACATCATCATTACGCCATTTTTAAACCCTGGGGTTATTTAAGTCAGTTTATCTATAACGGTCAACGCAAAAAGCGAAAGAAATTATTGGGAGAGCTCTATGATTTCGCTCCAAACACAATGGCTATTGGACGGCTAGACCAAGACTCAGAAGGACTATTACTTTTAACTACAAACGGAAAAGAAAGCTTTCGTATTCTGAGTCAGAAGTACGAAAAAGAGTATTACGTTCAATTAGATGGCCTCATCACAGATGAAGCGATAACGTTAATGAAGACCGGCGTTGAAATTGGAATTGAAGGGCAAAAATACATGACTAAACCTTGTAAAGCTTTTAAGATTGACCCCCCCGATCTTCCCGAACGTGCGCGTAAAATTCGAGATGAACGTCATGGCCCTGCGAGTTGGGCATCTATTACCCTGAGAGAAGGAAAGTTTAGACAAGTTCGAAAAATGACTGCCGCAGTAGGTTTCCCTACCTTACGATTAGTTCGAGTAAGAATTGGAGAACATACCATTGATGGGTTACATGCTGGTTCTGTTCGTGAAATGAAAACACTTTAAGCAACTTATTGAATAATTAAGTCCGTCTCGGTTCTTGATTCACCATTCAGTTTATAATTCACCTCATCGACCCTTGTATTACAATTATAGCCCTTCGTGTTGTATGTAAAATCAGTTATTGTATCGCTGTATGTTGCGTTCACTTCAAATAGATAATCGTAGTTATAAGGATCCCGTAGTCTGACAAAATGCGTGTAGTCATTCATTTCACGAACAGAACCTGCATCCTATGGAACGACCTTTGTCTATTTGGACAATATTCCGCGCAAATACCAACTGTCTTATGGCTTTCGGATAGCTCCATTTTATAAGCTCAAAGCGGGCATTTTACGGAATTTTCATGCGGAGTTTATTGGTTTCTATATGTATCTCCCAGATGCCGACGAAACCATCGAATCAATTCTGCCCATTTTCCCCTATTTCTATTGGCAATGGACCTTTAAGGGGAGGAAAAATAAATAGATCATTAGAACAAAACCACTGGCTCAATTGTCATTATTGTATGATTTATTTATACGATCAGCCGAGTCATAAAGAGGAAAAAGCCATACGGGATTTAATCGGAGAACCATTTAATTTAAAAACGCGCATAAAAAATCGACCTGTTGGCTCACCACGATTAATAGTTAATGACTACAGTCCAAGTTTAGACAAACATTTTGGTCAAAGTGTTGACCGAAAATTCATCAGTATTGAAAGAAGAGAAAAGGGAATTCTGATTTATATCCGAAATCCGAAAAACAATTATGTCTGGCCGATACCTTATTATCGACTAACTATTTTTAAAAGTACCGATTCGTTTAATATTCACGCCGAAGGGTATCATGTCAATATTGACCTAATTCCAGCGAGGAAGTCAGTGAGTAAATTTCTGACAAAGTTGATGGAGACACGGGCTGAAATGTTGGACATGAATCAACCCATTTAACCAACCAGGTGTTCGTCCACATCTTTATCATCGTCGCTACTTACCACGTCTAATAATTCTTCTTGAGACACTTGTTTATTTTCGTCTCTTTTTCGAATGACAATGGAGGAGGAAACTAAATCGTGAATACCCTGACCACGGCTTGATGCGGCCACCACAATAACGGAGATGAATCCCAAAAGCGCTTTAACCGTAAAGCGAACATAAGCAGCTAAAATATTTATCCTTCTCGACGGATCACTCATTCTTCTTACGCGCAAGCCCATCGATAAGTGACCTAAAGTTCCGCCAAGCAGAGAAGTTAATAAGGGGTCATAGATATACCACAGAAATATAAAAGACCACATTCTGACTAAATCAGATACATCCCCTAAAGCATCAAAGACCTTATATAAACCAAACATTAAAGCAAACAAGATGATAACATCGAGCATTAACGCCTGTAAACGATCTTTTAAATCCGGTGTTTCTACATCATCGATATCCACAAGGCAAAGATATGAACTCTTTATAATAAGTGTCCTAAAAAATCCCTAATTTCGGTAACCTAGATATAAATAAATGTCTTTCACAGAAAAGTTTGCAAATACCTATAAGCGACTGCTGCCAACTCCTTTCACGATAGCAGTGATTTTGACATTACTAACCTTCGTACTCGCTTACGTTTTTACAAAGCCAACAGAAAAAGGTGCGCTAGAATACATTGCTGATTTAGGAGGGTTTTGGGAGAACGGTTTATGGAATGATGGAAAAGGAGGCCTGTATTTTGCTTTTCAAATGATGCTAATGTTGGTCTTAGGGCATATCATTGCCTTATCTAAATTGGTCTCTTTTATTATTGATCGCCTTTTATCTCCATGCACCAACACGGCAAATACAGCCTTTGTAGTAACATTCACAACCATATTGGTCAGTTTATTTAATTGGGGGTTGGGATTGATTTTCGGTGCTATTCTCGCCAGAAAAGTCGGTGAAAAATTTAACCAACTTGGTCAGCAATTAAACTATCCATTAATAGGCGCTGCTGCCTATGTCGGACTGATGGTGTGGCACGGTGGAATTTCAGGATCTGCTCCAATAAAAGCAGCAGAAGAAGGCAATTTAAAAGCTTTGATTGGAGATATGCCAGGTGTTGATATAGCCAATTTGCCAAATCGTGTAGGTATGGACGAAACGATTTTTTCAGGTATGAATATTACGGTTATTCTCATGTTATTAATAATCGTTCCGGCCCTGATGTATCTGGCGGGAAAACGCGCTTTTCAATTTGATCGATTACCTGAGCCAATTAAACCAAAACCTGTCAATAAAGAAAAGCATGAAGGGGCCGAACGCCTCGATCATTCTTTCAGTTTTAGCCTCATTATTGGTTTACTCATTCTCTTTTATGCATTTTACAAAGCTGTAATACTGCCCGAATCGTTTAGCTTAAATTTTCTAAACCCCAATTTTATTAATTTGACCTTACTAGGCTTTGCGCTATTATTACACACAAGTATTGCTAAATTCATCGATGCAGCTGGACATGCTATTTCTGGTGCAACCGGAATTCTATTGCAATTTCCCCTTTATTTTGGTATTCTAGGTTTAATGGTTGGGTCAGGATTAATCACGCAAATTTCGGATGCCTTTGTGAGCATCTCTACCACCGGTTCGTTTCCAATCTATAGCTTTTTCTCTGCTGGTCTTGTGAATGTATTTGTACCCAGTGGTGGTGGTCAGTGGGCCGTTCAAGGACCGATTATAATAGCATCCGCGCAAGAATTAGGAGTGTCCTATCCCAAAGCAATTATGGCCTTATCTTATGGTGATCAGCTAACCAATATGATTCAACCTTTTTGGGCCTTACCTTTATTGGGCATAACTGGCCTAAAAGCGAAAGATATTTTACCGTATACTTTATTACTGTTTTTAGCAGGATTGCTCATATTCCTGGTGGGGCTGCTCTTGTTTTAATAATTTTTAGGATAAGAAATTAGAACACTAAAAACGAAAATTTCCTATCTTGTTTCTGATATTAAAATGAAACACCGCTAAAGATGAAAACGAGTCGAATCATATTTGCTTTAATTGCCATAGGATTAAGTACACTTAGTTGTTCTAAAAGCTATAAGTGCCAATGTTTTACAAGCGGGAATGAATATCCCATTGGCGAGGTCTCTCGTTCAGAAGCAGATGCCGTATGTGAAACCTACGAGGACGATCCGTTTAATGGGAATTGTGCAGTTATCGAAGAATAAGGGCTATTGCCCTTCAGTTATGACCCATTTTGATTCTTTGCCCCAAGGAAAAAGCCCCACCAAAACAATAAGTGTATACAAAACTTGGTTGACGATTGTCATTAAAATCAGTTGTACATTCAATTTATTATAAGTTCCAACGATCCCTATTTCTATCATTATTTTAATTCCGATCAATAGAATAAATAAAGGGTTATTAAGAGAAAGCCAAATAAGGCCAAAAACCGAAAGCTGAACGAACATCAGTAAAAGACCAGCAGGAATTAAGGTCCAAGATCTCATGTCACCCACTTTTGAAGACCATCTTTTTCGTTGTTGAAAAAGAGATTTCCAATTTGTGGGTGCTGGTGTTTCAACTGCATATTGATTATACGGTATGTTCAATATTTGCATATTTGAAAGGCGCATCTGGTCCAATAAAAAAACATCATCTCCCGATGGAATTGAATAGTCATTTCTTTTCGATTCCAATTCTAAAAAAGCCGTTCTGCGAAAAACCAGGTTAGCTCCACTCGCGAGCGTTGGGTAGTTGATTGACGCCATCCCATCCTGAAAGAAACGCAAAAAGGCATGTTCTATTTTAGCCCAAATAGATGGTGTTTTACTTCCCGTCAATTTAACGGGCAATACAATCATATCTGCCACCGGCAATTCACTCAACTTTTGCCAATAATCATTTCCAATTTTCACATCAGCATCCCAAGTGAGTATCCAGTTGTCATTTGCTGATTCGACCCCTTTCTTAATCGCCCATTTTTTACCCTTCTTATAGGTGTTTTCTATTATTTTAAAAGGATGCTTAAGCTTCGATTCAATGAGGCGAACAGTGTTGTCTGAAGAATGATCATTGATGAAAACAATAGCTCTATTTTCTTTTTTCTCCAGCTGATTCAACGAATTAATTAGTTCTAATATTCGGTTTTCTTCATTGTGAAAAGGAATGAGAATAGATAGGCCACCGATACATTCATCTTCATGTTTGAATCGCATATTTTTTCGACCAGCCCAAATCAAAATAGCCGCCACTATTTGAAAACTTAAAATCAAAATACATCCCATTGCTATCATGACTGTTGTGTGGATGAATTAAACCATTGCTTGCTTTTCATCATCATCAAAGCGCCAGTTGATGCTGGTAAACCAATATTAATCAACCAGACGATCAAACCGGCTAAAATGATTTCATTATCAGCAAAGCTTATCAATGGAAAAACGATTAAGGCCGCGGCCTCCCTGATAAATAGTTTGCCAAAGAATAAGCCAGGTAAGATAGTCATTAAACCATACACCACCAATACGTGACTCCAAATCGTAAGGGTATCATTTATCGTTGAGAAGCAAAATAAAATCAAAACATACTGAAAACTAAAAGTCAGAAATCTTAGTACAGATAAGCCTAATATTTCAATCTTTAATGAAATACTTATGTCTTGCAAAGACAAGATGTTCTCCACAATTTTTTGTTTCAGAAAACGCATAATGAACGGACGCAAAATCGTTTTTGGATTGAAAAAGAGCCATAAACCAAGGCCTATAAACAATATACAGAGTAGAACAAAGAGCCACTCTTTATGACCATATACAATTACCCATCCAACCAAACCAAATCCGATAGTAATGCTGAATTGCGCTAAACCTGATAATAGTGTCAATAAAACACCTTTTTCTCTGTGTTCCTTCGGCAGACCTCCTACACGACCAATAAAACTTCCTAAACGGTTTGGTGTTATGATCGCCGTTGTTACACCTTGCATGACACTTGCGAATGACCGGAAAAATGACAAATGTAAAACGCCACTCAGCAATCGTTTCCATTTCATTGCTTCGAATGACCAGTTGAGTATTCCCAACAGTACGGTTATTGAAATCAGTGCGCCTGATTCTACTGACCACTGAAAATCAAAGAGTTCATTATGCTGTTTAAAAGTCCAAATTTTCCAACCAACAAAACCTATTGCTATTATTGCAATTAACCATTTTAATAATAGCAATAGGTATTTTGATAAAGCTTTCAGTTACTCAAAATAGGCGTTCCAGCGCTGTTTGCGTTCAGCTAATGAACCAGCTAGAGCACGCGCAATTCGCTCAAATTTTCCAATTCCGCAATTTTTAGCAAGATTAATATAAACCTCAGCTTGATCAAATTCACTCATCCAGATATAGGCTTGAGCAATATTACATTGTAACAATGCGGTAACCTTATCGTTGATACGCGATTTATTATCGGATAAATTACTTTCCGTAAGAATGTTTTTCCAAGCAGCAATTGCTTCATTTAATTTAGCATGTGCTTCACTACGATCTCTCGTATTGCTCACTTTTTGATAACCTTGTGTAGCTAACGTATATGCATTTACCAAATCTGAATAATTATGATCTTTATAACGTTTAACGGTATAAATCTCAATGGTTTTGCTCTTTACTGGAAAACCCGATTTTTCATTTAATTCGGTATTTAATTGATTCACCGCTTTTCGACGCACTACTTTTTCAAAATCCATCCAAAATTGGTCTGCATTGTCCATCCACCACAATTGAAAATCATATTTCGATGCGTATGATTTCATATTATGTTGTTGAACAGAATTACCAATAATCGTTTGCAAAACAACCCCTTGACTAGGGTCTTCTACTTTTAATCCTATCGGCAATTTATAAGAAGCAAAATATTCATACGTCGTTACACCGTCTTTTACGACCTTCTTTTCATTTACTTTGAATTGAGAGATGGGATACATGTCAACCGTAATGATTGCTCCTCCCGACCCTTTGTCAAATCCTTTTAAGTCTACGCCATTATTGACCATGTTTTCGTCCAAATCGTTGTGTAATTGGGGTAGCTCAACTTCTTGTTGAACTGGATGAGCAGGATAAACTGGCGCCAACGGAGGTGAAGAAGGTGGAGCTCCAGAGGTACTAGCTGTTTGAGATTGCTTTTCCCAAGCTGCCATTCTGCTCAGATAATCTCTTTCCATTGCTTCGCATTGCGCTTTCCATTGCGCTAGTTCAGCCTCATAAATTGATGCCGCCGATTCTAATTCTATTTGATATCGAGATAAACTATCTTCATTCGCTTGTTCAAACGAACGGTTGATATCAACCTCATAAACCTTAACAGCCTTGTTGATGACGTTAATAGGGAGTTGAATATATGAAACAGAAACCCTGTTCTCATCTACATTCTGCGCTTGTCCTAAAAAGGCCATAAACAACCCGCCAATAAGTATACTTTTTTTCATAGCGTATTATTTTGATTCCGTTAAACGGTTAGTTCTTAATGCCTACCACTTGACAACAACCTTGCCAATTGATTTGCGCGACTCTAAAAAATCATGAGCAGCACCCAATTGATCGACTTTATATTCACCACCAACATGCGGTTTTAATTCTCCTGTACGAATTAATTCAGCCACATTTTGCATGCATCGTTTTAAGATCATTGGTTTATTATCACCAATTTTCAACATATTGACACCGATAATTGCTTTTGACCTCATCATGGTAGTAATCGGTATAATAATCCCCATTTTTCGCACAAAATTCAAGGTAGAAAAAATTCCCCAATTTTTACCTGACCTTTCAGAACCTCCAAAAAGTAATACACGGCCAGCTGATCCGATAAGGCGAAAATCTTTTTTAAAGGTCGTGCCGGCTATTGGATTAAACGTCACATCCAAGCGTTCTTTCCCGAGAATTGATTTGATTTTATCTTCGTAATCCTCTTCTCGATAATTGATGACATGATCAGCCCCCTGTTCACGCATATATTCTAATTTTTCTGTGGAACCTGCTGTTGCAAAAACCTCACAACCTTTTCGCTTGCAAAGTTGAATTAGTGCCGTCCCGACTCCACCTGCGCCAGCATGCACCAATACACGATCTCCTTTAAACAATCGAATAGCCTCTTCTGCCATATAATAGGCCGTTACATATTGTGTCGCAATGCTGAGCGCAGCACCAGCCTTCATATCGCCAACCTCTGTAAAACCAAAATCAGCCGTCACGGCGTAATTTGCGTATCCTCCAAAACGCGTAAACGCAACCACTCGTTTACCGATTAAATTTTGATCCATCTCTGCACCAATATTTTCGATTTTACCGACAACCTCATAACCAAGAACACATGGCAGTGGAGGACTTTCACGATAAAGTCCATTTCGAGCCATTACATCCGCATAATTTAATCCGAATGCCTCTACACGAATACCAACCTCTCTTTCATTCAAAATAGGCTTGTCTGTGTCTTTAATTTGAAATGCTTCAGATGCTTTTCCTTGTTTGACGAGATAGGCGGCTCTAATTTGCTCCATGCTTGTTTTTTCGATTTTCTTTACCCGCTATAACCATTACAAATTCGCCCTTAATGGGGTTATGTGTATAATGCTCAATGAGCTCTTCACAGTTACCGCGAACGGTTTCTTCAAACTTTTTCGAAATCTCTCTTGAAATGGACAGTTGACGATTGGGTTCTAAAATTTCGCCAAACTGCTTCAGTGTCTTAAGCAAACGATGCGGTGATTCGTATAAAACAACCGTTTTTTCTTGATCGGCTATATATTGTAAGCGCGTTTGTTTCCCCTTTTTTAACGGTAAAAATCCCTCGTAGATAAATTTCTCAGAAGGAAAACCCGAATTCACCAAGGCAGGCACAAAAGCCGTTGGACCTGGTAAACATTCTATTTCCACATCCAATGCTATACAGGCACGAATGAGCAAAAAACCAGGATCTGATATAGCAGGTGTACCTGCATCAGAGACCAATGCATAATGCATCCCAGATGCAATGTCAGCTGCAATGCGCTCAACAATTTTATGCTCATTATTTAAATGATAGGGGACCAATTTATTGCTGATTTCGTAACGCTGGAAAAGTTTACTGGTCGTTCGGGTATCTTCTGCTAAAACGACATCCACCTCTTTTAGAATACGTATCGCTCGGAAGGTCATGTCTTCCATATTTCCAATTGGAGTGGGAACTATCGTTAATTTACCCATTATTCGAATATTACTTCATAAAGTTTAGGCCACCATTTACCGGTCATGTATGTTTTACCCGTTTCCGGGTTATGAGCAATCCCATTTAAAACATCATTACCTAAATCTTTGGCATCCAAAGCCAAATCCTTACAATCTATATAGGTCAATACTTTACCACTACTCGTATCAACCTGTGCAATTCGATTCTCTTGGTAGAGATTAACGTACAAGTCACCATTAATTAATTCTAATTCATTCAGGTTTACAACCTCCGTTTGGTTATCAAAAACACTTAATTCTTTCACGATCTCAAACGATTTTGAATCTCTCCAAACAATTTTACTTGATCCGTTACTCATGAGAATGTATTCACCATCATTGCATAAGCCCCAGCCCTCTCCATAATAGTTCATGGTCGACAAGAGATTAAAATCCATATCATAAACATAACATTGTGTGGCACGATAGGTAATTTGATAAATCGTGTCGTTTAAAATCGTTATGCCTTCTCCGAAAATATGATCTTGTAATGGTTTCTCTCTAATCTTATCACCAGTTTCTAAATCTACCTCTGTTAGAATAGATTGATTATACTGTCCCGTCCCTTCAAATAATTGTCCTTTATAAAATTCCAGTCCTTGGGTATATGAAGTTTTTGCATGCGGATAAGTATTCGCGATTATCGCCTTTTTACTTTCTGGTTCAAGATCTGAAAATATCGCAACGTCTCGATTATCAACTACCTCTTTTCCCTCTTTGTCTGTATAAGATAACGAGACGCGATACCAACCTACTTTCCCGCCGATTGTAGCCTTAAATGAAATCGTTTGTGATTCTGGGTTGATGTTTTCAGCAATGACTTCTCCGTTTACCGTCAATTTCAAATCTGTAATGCTGCTTGGATCATTAATCTGAATTTCCGCTGTAATATCATCACCATAATCATAAGTATTACGGTTGAGCGGTGCGGTTAATTGGGCAGCTCGCGTGTTTTGAACGATTTGTTTTTCGATCGGATCTTCGCTATCCCCTGCGCATTGCACAATTAAAAAAAGAGATAGTACCAAAATAATGGATTGTAATATATGGGTCTTCACACTAATGAATTTAAAAATTATGGATCATATCCATTAATACTTGTTTTTTTCGAGTTGAAACCGGTACACGCGTTCCGTCTTTCATAATGATATAACCATCAGACTTTAAAAACTCCTTTATAAATCGGGCATTAACAAGATGCGACTGATGCACACGAATAAAATAATGATCGGAAAGCAACTTGTCAAATTCTTTTAGTGTCTTTGTAACTAAAAGTTTCGTTCCGTCTAAAAAGTAAAACATCGTATAATTGATATTCGACTCACAACGCAGTACCTCTGCCACTTCAACAATATGAATTTTGTCTAAGGTGTTAAGCGCAATACGCTTCGGTTTATCAAAATTTTCCTTCAATAAATCGATTCGGTCTGCAGGTTGATCTTGTTGTTCAACACGACTAACAGCATCCATCAATTCATCCGGATCAATCGGTTTTAATAAATAGTCTACTGCTGAAAACTTGAACGCTTTTACCGCATATTCATCTGAGGCAGTTGTAAAAATTAACTTAAAGTCTTTTTCAGGCAAAATTTCTAATAAATCAAATCCAGAACCATCTGGCATTTGAATATCAAGAAAAACCAAATCTGGGGCAGATTCTTTGATTAACTTTGCGCCCGTCACTACTCCATCTGCTTCACCGACAACATCAATATTCACACAGTAATTTTCTAAATCTGCTTTTAATACAGATCGTGCTTCTGGGATGTCATCAATAATTACTGCTCTTATCATAAGTTTTGTTTTACACCTTCAACATCAATTTGATTATGTGAAGCATTATAAACGCACTCCCCATTTTTCACCAATAGAATCTGAGGTGATTGATGTGTAATATTTAGCAATTCAGCCATTTTGTTTGAAACTGGTCGGTATTGAATTAGATCCAAGTATACTGGTGTTACTTCCTCATCGTTCAAATTCCAATAATTCTCTAATCGACTTAAAGCCATTGAACTTATAGAACAGCGGGTGCTATGCTTAAAAAACATCACCGGCTTTTCATGAGAAGCATCAATCCATTCGTTCAGTTGCTGTTCCGAATCTAATCGCTGCCAGCGCAAAGGTTGTGCATTACTTGAACTGTTTTTTTTCCCAAAATTGAATAATCCCATTAGTAGGCTGATTTAAATTGATCTAAAAATCGAATATCGTTTTCAGAGTATAAACGTAAATCACCAACACGATATTTTAATTGAGCAATACGTTCGATACCCATTCCAAATGCAAAACCTGAATAAGTATGTGGATCAATACCAGAAGATTTTAGGACAGCAGGGTCAACCATTCCGCAACCAAGAATTTCTAGCCAACCTGTATATTTACAAACATTACACCCCTTACCATTACAAAGTGTGCAAGAAACATCTACCTCAGCACTTGGTTCGGTGAATGGAAAATAAGAAGGTCTTAAGCGAATTTTTGCCTTTTTACCGAATAATTCCTGAGCAAAATACTGCAAGGTTTGTTTTAAATCAGCAAAAGATACGTCTTTGTCAATATATAACCCTTCCACTTGATGAAAGAAGCAATGCGCTCTTGCCGATATGGCCTCATTTCGATAAACACGACCTGGTGATATGGTTCGAATGGGCGGTTGGCTATTTTCCATAACCCGCACTTGTACAGAAGACGTATGCGTTCTTAATGCCATTTCGTTTTCACCTTTTTCAATAAAAAAGGTGTCCTGCATATCTCTAGCTGGATGTTCTGGCGGGAAATTTAATGCTGAAAAGTTATGCCAGTCATCTTCAATTTCTGGACCTTCAGAAACATTAAAGCCAATTCTGCTAAAAATCTCAATTATTTCATTGCGCACCAATGATAATGGATGTCTCGATCCAAGCGGAAATTCTTCTCCAGGACGCGACAAATCAATTTTTTCTGATGCGCCTCCGGATTGGTCTGATCCGACCTGATTTTTAAATGAAGTAAAAGCTTCTTCGCTTTCGTTTTTCAAGGCATTGATCAATTGACCAAAATCTTTACGCATTTCCTTTGGCACCTCCTTCATCTCACGATAAAGGTCTTTAATGACATTCTTTGAACCTAGAAAACGAATACGAAAAGTTTCTAACTCCTCTGCAGAAGCCACTTTAAATGCATTCATTTCTGACCTGATCGATTCTATTTTTTCTTTTAAACCCATTGAGGTATGTAACTTTTTCTACTATTCAATTGTTCTATTACTAGGTGACAGGAGATTTGCTTTTGAAGGCTTCTCTTTAACCACCTCTGCGAAATTACAAAAAAATGCAATTGAACAGGGATAAGAAATGGTTCTAGGGCTTATAATTACCTTGTTTAGAGGCAACCTTTTTATTTCGCGTCAGTATTAATAGAAACGAAAGAAGAAATGTTCGGTTGTTGATTATCAATTGGCTTGGCGCAGTTGATTAAGCATAGTAATATGCACGAAAACCAAACCTTTCTTCAAAAATATCGTATTTTTGTAACAGGCCTCGCTTTAAAGGCGGGAATAAACACTAGAGAAATGAATAAAATTATTGGTAGAATTGGATTAGGGTTTATAGGGTTGATGTTTGTATCATTGGCTTTATTTCCATCATGTCGAAAAGAAGGAGAAACGGTAGCAAGAATTAAGGTCGTTGATACGGCAGGTGATCCTTTCCCAAATGCAATGGTACGTTTGTATCCAAGTCCAACCATTGACGAGCATGGTGCTATCATTATCGATGACACTTCTTTTACAGAGGTTGATGGTTATGCTGTTTTTGATTTTTCAGACAGTTATAACTTAGGACAAGCAGGTGTGTTTGTTTTAGACATAGAAGTAAGAAGTGGTGATACACTTTATGGTGAAGGAATCATCAAAATTGAACAAGAAGAGACTTCAGAAGAGACTGTCATTATTCAGTAAGATTTTGATTCAATCAATATTTAAACCATCGGTCTATGACTGGTGGTTTTTTGTTTTTTAGCCCAACCACTCTTTTTTAGAGTAAATAATCGTAAAAAGCCCTTACTTTTGTGCTATGGTTGAACCCCTCATTTCAAAAACACTTCCAGAAGAGACCATTAGGACTCTGGTTCAAAACAAGGATTATGGATTTGACATAAAGGTCATGAAGAATCCGGACTTGAAATGCACCATCGTTTTTACGGATGGTCTATCTGAACGGAATCAGGCCGTGAAGGAGGGTTTTGAAAAATTTCAAAAAATTGAACTTTATTTTTGTTTGCCGCATTATGCGGAGGTGGACAAAAATCATTGGTCTGTTCACTGGATTAACCGCATTGCAGAAGTTCCTCAACGATTTGAGACTTGGTTTGGTCCTGGAGATACTGTTCCCGCTGGAAACCCTCCTGAAAACATATTTGGCCCATTTGCTGCCAATCACTTTATGATAGTTGAGCCGATACATCTACAAACCTTTTTTAAGCAAGACGTTTTCGCAAATGAAGGTGTTGAATTCCTGGGATTATTGCCTATTTGCCAAAAAGAACTGAATTATAAATTAAAGAATTCATGGTCTGTTCTACTGAAAAAATTACAGGAAAAGGGCATCTCAGAAATGGTGGATGAGTTCAGAACCTCTGTTCGACACAAACGTTTTTTTCTCTTTTAATGTACAGAACGATAGGTTTAGTTCATTATTGATTTCTAGATTATTTGTAGATTCGTATCATGCAACGTTTAACACAAGCAGAAGAGCAAGTTATGCTCCGATTATGGGGGCTCAAAGAGGCAACTGTCAAAGAAATTATACAGTTTTATCCAGCCCCTAAACCGGCTTATAATACAACTTCAACTATCGTTCGGATATTGGAACGCAAGAAGTTTATTGGCCACAAGAAAAAGGGGCGTGGTTTTATCTACTTCCCTTTAATCGCGCGCGAAGCCTACCGAAACTTCCTAGCCGACTGGTTGCTTGATCATTATTTTGATTGCTCCAATCAGGAGGTGATCAATTATTTCAACCGAAAGAAAAGTTTGGATGAATTGCTTTGATTAGCCGAATGCAAAACGGACTTTCCGCACGTCCCACATACGTGAACGACGGAAAGCCCTTGCACAAAACGACCATTGAATTAAACCCTAATTCATTAACGAAACTCGGCCGCTTGCTTCATGTTTATCATTAATCGTCATTTTATAGAGGTATAATCCGTTGGGCAGATATGAAATATCCAAAACGGTAGGATTTGTCCCTTTATCTAAATCAAAAGTTCCGACCTGTTTACCATCAATGCTAAAGAGCAAAATTTCACCCTTCGCTTTATCTGGTAATGTGTATTGTAGATTGACCAGACCATTGGTTGGATTTGGGTATAATTTAAGCGCAAAATCAGCTAAATTGTTAACAGGCATAAAGCAATGCCTTCCAGTAGTAGTGATCAACCTTTTCATAAGAAATAGAAGCAGTTGAGAAATAGGTTTCCACTTTTTCAAATAGTGATGAGGCATAAGCTGGTTGACCTTATCGAATCAACTGCCTGGTTGCTGAGGCCATAAGCCTCTTCCTTATCCATGCCTGTTAAAACAATAGCTAGCAGCAATATGGGAACCACAATGATTTTCATCTTCTACTAAAGTAATAATTCTAAAGTAGCTTTTTTCATCCTATTGGACAGAAGGTTTAAGATTAGATTCAATTCGCTTTTTTTGGAAAAAGCGTTTCTCGAAAAGAAAGGATTGGTTTTTCAAACCAATAATAAGATATGGCGCTGGTTAAAACGGTTCCGGAAAAAGTAATCAGCACAAAAAGTCCGAAAGTAGACCAATGGTTAAGGTCCCATCCATTGTATATAAAAACCTTCATCAGGACATGAATCCAAACTAAATGGTATACATACAGCCCATAGCTGATGCGACCTAGCCATGAGAGTAAATGTTTGTCTCTAATTCTTAATCCGCCTTTTTCTTGCGGTATAAAAACGATCAATAAACCGGCAAAAACCGTCGAAAATAAGGTGTATTTTAACACCTCTGGAAAGAAATCATGATGGACAAAAAGATCCTTTTGAAAATAGAGTAAAGTCAAAACGGCAAAAATGTATCCAATTCGAATGGCATAAGGAATACGAATGACTAGATCCGCAACACGCCTATAGTTTTTAGCAACGGCATATCCTAATAATCCACTTATGGCAAAATAATCAATATTGGTAAAAAGGTCATTGGTAGAAACGTTTTCTGTTCCGTAAATACTGGTTTCAAAGAAACGGAAAATCCATGCTATAAGAACGGTAGCCCCTAGAAAATAAGGAATTCCTTTTGGTCGGATGAAGAAGAAGACAATCATCCAGATGATATAAAAATGCTCTTCAATACACAATGACCAAAAGACCGGCAATGGTGTTAATTTTGGACCGCTGTCCATGATGATGGACTTATAGTTCTCTGTAAAAGTTAGGGAAAATCGCCAATCTGGATCATAACCTCCCCCATTCATGTGCAACCCCCAATGTTGCGCAAAGTCAGGTGGCAAAAGCAAAACGATTATGACCACCAAATAAAACAAGGGCCATATCCGAAAAGCGCGTCTAACAAAGAAACGTTTCAGGTCTATTTTACCTGTATTGAGTTTTTCATAGGTAAGGATATAAGTAATTAAAAAACCACTTAAAACAAAGAAAAAGCTAACACCTACACCACCCCCGTGTTTGATGTGATCACGAAACCACTCCATCGCTGGGTCTCCAGGCAAGACATTCGGTAAATGAAAAAGAAAGACTTTTAAAAAGGCGAAAAATCGCAGGGCATCAAATGTGTGAAAATGAATTTTGCCAGATGTGCCCATTTCAAACGTATTATTCCATCTCCATTGTTTCCACGTGCAATCCTACATCAACAATTTCCGGGAGATCATCTTCACGCATGGCGTGTTGCAACTTATAGGTATAGGTTCCAGATTTTGCAAAACGTCCACCAGCAGCGATATAACCTTGAAACGAAACGATCGTTCCAGAGTTTTCACCATACCATTTTCCATCAGCAGCAGCTAAGAGAAATTCTATCGTATCCTTATGTGCAGTTCCATCTGGATATTCGCTATACAGGAACATGTATATATTTGAATAAGGATAATCTACCGTTGTGCGCAAATTCACCGCCAAGCTCACCGGTGAAATAGTATCCGTAACATCAAATGAGAACGTTTTGATGTCTTCAGTATTCCAGATCTGATCATCTACTGATTGATTCTCTTCAAACACTTTATTGCTATCACATGCATAAAACAAAGTGCTAGAAGCAACCAAAACTGCGATATAGAACAACTTATTCATCTCCCTTTTTCTCTTTTTGTTTTTGTTGTTTATTGCGGTTGGTATTTCTGTTTCCTGAAGGCTTTCTTTTTTGATTCGATGGCTTAGGTTTATTAGCACCTTCCGATTTTTTAGCCTGCTGTTGCCCCTTGCTTTGGTTTCTTGGTTTATTCGTTCCCGACTTCGTATTCTGTGCTTTGTTTTGGTTGGAACGATTTTGGTTTTGTTGGTTACCTTTTTTCTTATTTTGATTCGGTCGTTTTTTTCTTTGTTGACCTGTTCCGCTTGATTGCTTATGGTTTTGACCATCTGCATTTTCCTTGGTCGTATTTTCCGTTTTCGCGTTTTGGTTATTATTTGGATTATTGCGGTTCGGCTTTTTATTACGACGCTTTTTCTTTTTACGCTTAAATACGTGTTCAAAACGATTCAAACTGTCTTGACCAACAACGTCTGTATAATCTGGCACTTCAACCTCAATCTCAACCATGAAGTCTTTCAGGTCAGAAGGGTATTCTCCAGACTTATTCAACTTAATGATTTCAGCTACTCGCTCAGGTGTCAATGGAATAAACCCATTTGCCCCAGGATTGTCTTTATCCTCTTGGATATACCACATTTGCTCTTTAAAAACATCCGTTTTTACATGAAATGCAGTACCCTTTTTTGTTTTTAATTTAATATCAGAGCGTGGAAATTTCTTTAAAGCTTCCATATAAGCATCGAGCTCATAATTCAGGCAGCATTTTAGCTTACCACATTGGCCCGCTAACTTTTGCGGGTTTAATGATAACTGTTGGTACCTTGCAGAAGCCGTAGATACCGATCTAAAATCGGTTAGCCAAGTTGAACAGCACAATTCACGACCACAAGAACCAATACCGCCTAAACGAGCAGCTTCTTGTCGCACACCAATTTGTTTCATTTCAATTTTGACTCTAAATTCTTCAGCCATATTGCGAATGAGCTGTCTAAAGTCCACCCTTTCTTCTGCCGTATAATAAAACGTAGCCTTATTGCTATCGCCTTGAAATTCGACATCTGATATCTTCATTTTTAGCCCCAACTCTGAGGCTAAACGTCTTGATGCGTGCATGGTCTCCGACTCTCTCGATCTGGCTGCTTTCCACTTCTCGATATCGCTTTTTGTTGCTTTTCGCAAAATAGGGCGGGCTTCGTGTGCTTTGAAATTCGAAGTTTTCTTTCGCACTTGAATACGAGCTAATTCACCTACAATTGATACTATACCTACATCATATCCAGGACTAGACTCAACAACAACAGCGTCACCAACTTGTAGGTTGATGTTTTTTATATTTCTGAAAAACCCTTTGCGACTACTTTTAAAACGAATCTCGACAACGTCGTATTCACTTTGTCCATTGGGTAAATCAATATCAGCTAACCAATCGAATACGGATAATTTGTCGCAACCGCCAGTTCCGCAAGAACCGTTGCTTTTACAACCATTGGGTACACCACCACCATTCGAACAATTACTACATCCCATTTCCGTTATTCCTATATTTAAACCGTTAAAGTTAATGCTTTCCGTGGACATTTATCAGAAATCAATCCGCTCAATTTCCACATGTCCATCTTGATATATTTTACCGTGCAGTAAATTGTCTTCAACTGCGCCGCCCATTCCGCTTCCGTAGAAGTGGAAATTTTTGTGATGATCTTCGTAATAACCTGGAAGGCTAAAATGGCAGCCCATATCTCCAGCAAAAAAATAAATTTCATTTTCTAAGTCATTAAAGAAAGGGAAAGCATCATCCCAAAAAGTAGATGGCCCCTCTAAAAGAGCGAAAGAATTTGGTCTTAATGAATCCAACTTAAATTCAACAGGAGATTGATTTTCCCACCATAATTGATGTGAAAAAACAAAAATCTCATCCACTTCATTAGCATGTTTATGAAGTGTGTTTTTAATAAAAACAGCTTGGGCACTATCCACTGTCCAACCAGGGTGACTGGTGTTTAAAATGAGGAAAAGGTTGTTTGCTCGCACGTGCGCCATATATTTTTTAGATTGGATCACCGTATCCATGTACGGACTAATATCATGATTACCTGGAGCAATGAACCACTCTTCTATTTTTCGCTCTTCAATTTCAGTCCGAACGGTTTCCCAGTTTTCGGGAGTTGGATGCGCCACCACATCGCCTGTTAAAATTAATTGTTGAATTCCAGTATGTTCAATAATACTGTCTAATTGGATGAGCAAAGGTGGGTAAACGGAAGAGGTGTATGTATCTGGATTTCCGTATGCATGACCAGCGACTACAAAACTATAAGCCAAAATCTCTGGCTCCTCTTCCTCCAATAGGTTTTCATTATTGCCACACCCAAGGAGAATGCTAAAGGCAATCAATGATCCCATAATGCCAAAAAACAATTTCATCAGACCCCTTTTTTAATCAATTTCGTCAATTTTATAACCACATCTGAAAATAGAATTTTTGGATTTGCGTTGCGTTCGAGGTGATAATGCGCCTGATTAAACTCTTCCATCAATTCCGTAATATTTTGATTATTGATAAACCGCGCAAATTTTTCTAAAAAAGCCCTTTCATTGGATTGCAAATTAACAAGTTCTCCCTTCATATAATTGAGGATGATCGACTCGCGAAATATATGCAATCCGTATTTAAGAAAATTCTTTTGATTCTCTTTATCAAGCGCGGCTGCATCCTCGCTGACCTCCATCAAATCCATTGGGTTTGCTTTATAAGCAGCACGCATCATTTTCACAAACAAATCAAAAAACGCATGCTGGGCATGAGCACCTTGCAATAATTCAATCGCCTCTGCAACATTTCCTTGCGCCAGACTTGCCGCAGAAGTTGCCGCTTCTTCACTCACTCTATACTTTGTGGTTAAATATTCCGTCATTTCATCTGGCTTCAACGCTGGCACTCGAATGATCTGTGTTCGTGATAAAATGGTTGGCAAAATGGTGTCGACAGCATTACTAACCAATAAGAAAATGGTCTTCTCCGGTGGTTCCTCTAGTAATTTTAATAATTTATTCGCCGACTGATTATTCATCTTTTCTGGCATCCAGATGATCATGACTTTATATTTTCCGCTGTAAGACTTTAAAGCCAATCGCTTTAAGATCTGTCTACTTTCTTCAACACCAATCGCGGCATTTTTCCCCATTTCATCTAAGTGCATTTGCCATTGCTTGAGATTGAAATAAGGTTGCTTTTGTATGATAGCAGTCCATTCCTGAATTCGATCTCCCGAATAGGCGACTTTGTTTGTTTTATTGGCTACTACAGGAAAAACAAAGTGTAAATCCGGGTGTGTAAATGCAGAAACTTTTTTACAATTGGGACATACGCCACAAGAATCTCCTTTAGCAGGAGTGTCGCATAAAAGGTAGGTTGCAAATGATATCGCTAAGGATAATTTTCCGTTTCCCTCTGGTCCTAAAAGCATCTGTGCATGACTCACCCGACCGGCTTCCACTTCGTGGATCAACGATTTTTTGATGGCTTCATGACCGATTACCTCCTTGAACTGCATAGTGTAAAATTAATTCAATTTTGGAGTTTGGTTGAGCTGAAATTGGAATTTTATCCCCCAACTACAAAAAACATCCCGTTGAATACTTTGGCTTAAAATTTGGATCAATTTTGCGGAACGCGGTGTTTAAAAAGGATAATATTTTAATCAAAGATCGTATATTAAGCTATTAAACAATAAGACCACCGCCATTGCGGTATTGAAAAACAAATTATGAAAAAAACAGTAACATTACTACTCGCGCTGCTAACGTTAAATAACTTCGCACAGGTAACAGTTGAGGAAAAGAAAGTAAATATAGGCGGACCTAAAAATGGTTTTTTATTATCCGTGCCTTATGGTGATCAAAAAAGCCTTGAAAAAGCATTAAAAGACGAACTTAAGTCTTGGAAAGGGAAATATTCAGAGAAGGGCTTTATTTTTGTTGATGACTGCAAACTCAAAGAAATAGGCGACAATACTTTTGACGTTTATGCAAAAGTAGAAGCGAATCCTGATGGTGGTGGAAATATTTCACTGGCTATTGATTTAGGTGGCGCTATCATGACCTCTAATGAACATCCTGGAAAAGCTAAAGTTATTAATACTAAACTCTACAAGTTCGGCGTAAAGGCTGCCAAAGATGTTGTCGGAGAAGAAGTCAAGGAGGAAGAGAAAATCTTGAAGGAACGAAATAAGGAGTTGGAAGATCTTGAAAAAGAGCAAGAAAAGCTAGAAAAAGAAATCGAAGACTATAAAAAGAAG
>JAURQI010000138.1 GCA_030836155.1 Crocinitomix sp. | reverse complement strand
TAAACGAAGGAGTTGTGATAAGTCCATTCGCTTTTAATATTCGGTAAACACTTGATTCACTGATGTAATACTTATATCTATCTGTGATATACCATGCTAACTCACGAGAAGAAAGTTCAGGTTTTTCCAGAGCAATTTCAATCAGTGAATAACGAAACTTTCTCAATTAACGAATTATATGAAGGAGCAGTATTCCCCAAAATAAGTGAAAGTCGAACATGCATTAGATTCAATTTTGCTAATTATACTAACCCTAACAATATCTGTGAAGCATCCGGAGTTTGGACTTTACCTTACCCAAATACATTCAGTCTATAGGAAAAAAGCGAAGACAATTAATAAAACAAAGCATAACACATAAGTAAATATCAGCGCTACGCGCCGACAATTCAAAAGGACAATCTATAATTGAAGAAGAATAAAAAGACTTCGGGAGCATTGCAAACCCGGGGGAATAAGCATCATGCACAACTGCAAACGCGAGTCTGAGATCTATCCAAAAATATAATTACTATACGTAATCGTAATCGATCCCTTTTTACTTTTTTTCTTGTCTTTTTCGTCCACTACTGGATCATCTGCCTCTAAATCACCAGTCATGGTTTTCGGTAATTTCATTTCTTGCACATCAAATTTAATCGTCGCTTTTGAGGGGACAGGATACTTTTCATTGCCATACTGCAAGTCAATTTCGTAATTGCCGCCATCTTTTGTGACAATAATCATTTTATGAATTCTGTCTTTCTTGTCTATCCAAAACTGACCCAATACCACATCTGACTCAATGTCATTGGGAACTACTTTAACAATTTCACAAGGGGTTTTATGAACCGTTTCAGATCCTAAATGAAGGGCTACAAAATCTTCTTCGGTAACCGAATAGGCTTGATCATTATACCCTTTTTTTGGAAGAAAAGCGAAGCCTTTTATCTTATATCGGATGCTGTCAGGCGGTAGAAAATACACTTTCCCCTTTCGCTGATCGATATTGATAAAACTCACGTCCATATCAATTACAATATCACATTCATAAGCAGGGATATCCTGCATTTTTTTCATGGCCGTCTTAATCAACGAATCCGCATAAGCCGATTGTCCAAAGCTACTGACCGACAGCAGCAGCCAAAATATGAGTAAACTATTTTTCATGTGAGAATGTCTTTTCTTCTAAAATTCCACCAGCCGACACCGGTGAAAACTAGGATATAAGCAATCAAAACAACGACTGCATTGTTTATGGTTGGCCAGTCCATTTCTGGATCAAAGAAATATTGCCATTTGATAAAATGGGTTGTAAATAGATAAGGAAGAATCGGTTCTAAGATATTCACCATTAACGTGCTGAGTACGGTCAATACAATGATAACAGCAATCGTCCCCACTATCGGTCCGATTGAGTTATTGACAAAGCTTGATATCATCAGTGAAAGTGAAGAAACAACCAGCATCGCCAAGATTCCAATGCCCAAGCCATAACCAAATCGCCAAACAACATCATCTGCATTGATAATATTAATCACTTGCCTAAAGACAAAAAGATCGCCCTCTCCAAACAGCAAATAACCCAATCCATACATTAAAACACCAGCAAATACAACTAATAAAATCGTATAGATGCTCGCTGCAATCCATTTGGCAAAGTAAATCTGTGTTCTGGAATAAGGGCGCTGTAGTAATAACCTAAGTGACCCCTTTGATGCTTCTCCCGATATCATATCTCCGGTCACCAAAACAACCAAAATCGGTACATGAAAGAGCAGCGTATTCATTAATAAATAGGTCACAAAATTCACATTGATGATATTACCTTCCATGCGAAAGGACCCTTGCAAATTTTTGAAGATAAGGCCAAATAGCGCCTCTCCATTTCCCATAGCGGCAAACTCAAAAGCCAGTACAATAAATGCGATCGTTCCAAAGCCGATATACGTTCTCGGACGTTTGGAGATTTTAAACAGTTCTATGCCTATTAATTGCCTCATTTTGTAATATTCAGAAAGTATTCTTCGAGTGTTCTTAATTGTCGCATCTCAGTAATTGCGACACCATCTTCCACCATGTTTTTCAAAAATGCTGGAATGTCGGCCTCAGCAATTTGAACACGAACGCGATCGGCCTTAACTTCTGCCGGAATATTGCGTTCCTTCAATTTTTCTAAGAAAAACTGTTCGTCATTAGGTCGCATTTCAAGCACCATTTCTAGTGAACTCATTAAGTCTTGAACGCCGCCTTCGGTAATTTTTTCTCCTTTATTAATGATGAGCATTTTATTGGCGATGAGCTCTATTTCTGAGAGAATATGGGAGGATATAATCACAGTGATCTGCAATTCAGAAGAAATTCGGTAAATCAACTCCCGCATATCGGCCTGTCCTTTCGGGTCAAGACCATTTGAAGGTTCATCTAAAATGATTAATTCTGGTTCGTGCAAGAGTGCCTGGGCAATGCCTAAACGTTGCTTCATACCTTGTGAGAAAGACTTCACCCTTGATTTTCGACGATCCCATAGATCAACCTCTTTTAACACCGTTTCAATACGGGTTTCTTTATCCTTCAGTTGAGCTAAACGTGCGAAGATTTTCAGGTTATTATAGGCACTCAAGTTTTCATAAAAATCGGGCCGCTCAATTAAAGCACCAATTTGACTCAGGTACTTCCGATCGTATTTCGTGATTTTCTCGCCTTTGAAAAAGATTTCGCCAGATGAAGGATAAATCAAGCCCAATATCATACGAAGACTCGTACTTTTACCTGCACCGTTTGGCCCTAAAAACCCATAAATATCACCTTTTTCAACTTTGAAATTCAAATCTCTAACGGCATGAAAATCGCTGAAATACTTGTTCAGATTTTTTACTTCTAATAACGGCACAGTTATATTCTTAATGTTTGCTGCAAATTACTACAGATTGTGATAACTAACTAACAATTTCAACTAACTATTGTTTTTACTGGTCAAAACTGATCTGTGATCCATGCCATTCATGTTCACGATCAACTCCATTAAATACGATGAAGCTTAAAGGTCTAGAAAATAAACTGCCATCCCCAAATAAACCTATTGCCAGCTAAAGTGTTTAATAGACAAGAATTGAGTGGTGTCATTGCTGAATTTGTGCGTTTCTTCACCATTCATAAACTGAAATTAGAAATCAACGAACATATATAGTAAGCAGAATAAATGCGAGAAAAAGAAGACATATATATTATCGGCGCGGGGGTCAGCGGACTGATTGCAGCCTACGAACTTGAACAAGCAGGTTACCGACCGGTCATCATTGAACAATCGGATGAGGTTGGCGGAAGGGTAAAGACCTTAAAGGAAAAAGGATACGCATTAGACCTCGGGTTTCAGGTGCTGCTTAGCGCCTACCCTTTAGCGAATAAATACCTCGATATGGATAAGCTTCAGTTAAACCGACTGGAGTCAGGGGCAATGATCTATGCCAACAATAAATCCTATCTAATTGGTGATCCGTTGAGAAATTGGAAGGTGCTTTTTCCAACTTTAATGGCGGCTATTGGCACCTTCGGTGACAAACTAAAAATCTTAAAATTAAATCGTAGGCTAAATCAAAAATCACTGGAAGAAATTTTCGCATCACCTGAAAAAACTACACAGGAATATTTAGTTGAATTTGGTTTCTCTCCGAAGATTATTGATCGGTTTTTTAAACCCTTTTTTGCAGGTATATTCTTAGAGCCCGATTTAAGAACATCAAGCCGAATGTTTGAATTTGTTTACAAGATGTTTGGCGAAGGATATGCTACCATTCCCAAATTAGGCATTGGAGCAATCAGCCAACAATTAAAAGGCAAATTGCAACACACACAATTCATTTTCAACAGCAAGGTTGAAAAAGTGACGACAGAACATATTGTCATGTCCTCTGGCGAGACAAAACCTCATCAGGGTGTAATCGTTGCCAGTCAGGCATCTTCATTATTACCCGACCTGACAGCGCCGAAAACGTTATGGAAAAACTGTATGTGTTTATATGTTGAAGTGGATCAAACCAACATCCCTCATAAAACCATTGCGCTCATCTCAGATCCCGGCAATTATGCCAATAACCTTTATGCTTATCAGGATCCCAATACCGGAAAAACCATCCTGTCCGTCACTACTCTTAAACATAACCAAAAGTCCGATCAAGAGGTCGTTGACAAAATTATTGAAGAAGTCAAGCAATACGCAGGGTCCACCGAGATTAAATATATCCACCATTATCGCATCAACCAAGCTTTACCAGATGTTCAAGGCCTACGAATGACAGCAGAACCACATGAGAGTGAAACCCTAGAGAATGTGTTTTTAGCTGGAGATTATTTGTTGAATGGTTCATTAAATGCGGCTATGGAATCCGGGCGTTTGGCAGCAAAAGGAATGATAAAGAAGAGGGAACGCATTGCTTCGGGTAAATAAATTTTGGCCTTGGTAAATACCTCAGCTGAGATCATTTCTGCGCATTGATTCTGGGATTCTTATTCAATTCACTATCTTGTTTCATCAAAACACAAACAAATAAGTGAGCGGGAATTGAAATAACACTTGAAGATTTGGTTCTGTCGGATCTAATTTCCTTCTTTAAAATAGTTCTCCAAGTCCCTTTGATTTCCTTTTTTCTTACACCAGCCGCATCCATAGGTATTGTTTTTTGTCGAAACCATCATATGGTGCTTCCCTTTTGAATATGGACATTTTGCTAGCCACTGGTATTCATTTTTGCCATTAGGAATGGGGTCAAGATTTGCTTTTTCAAGAAAGTCAATAAAAGGTGTTTTTAATTCTTTTGCTTTATTAATGTAATGGTCCCTTTTTTCTTTAATACTATCTACCATGGTATAAAACTCCTTTTCATCAATTAGCCCTTCTGTCCTGAACCTTGGTAGTCCATAAAATTCCCGCCACTTTTCAAAGTGATTTTCAAGTAGTTCAATAACGTCCTTTTTGCTCAAGTAATCATTAATTTCTAGTGAAGCATCACAGTTGTGAAATTCTTCATTGGTATCATTGGTTTTATAGAGCTTTAAAAGATTATCTTCTTTTTTTAAATAATACCTCACTTCAACATCCCACATTGTTTCTTCGGTTTCCAATATAAAGACATAATCTCTTTTGGTTTTGTGATTATTAACGAAGCTAAGAAAGGTTTTTACTTCTTTTATTTTTTGGCAAAGCTCAAAGTCCTCAAGGGCAATGGCTTCATTAAGATAGTCCTCCAGTATTTTCTGTCTGCTGTTTCTATGGGCCCACACATTTTGTCCTATGTAAAAGCGATAAGGGTTTTTAGCCAAAATATCTACTTTTTCTTTAAGGGGTGCGTTGATATGATTCCACATTGGGTGGTTTTGATTATTCATTGTTTTCTTCTTTTATCTTAATAATTTGATAGAACAGATCAAGGTGCATGGAATTTTAGGGTGTCTGGATCATGAAACTCCCTCGGTTGTTTATGCCATAGTGCCTACTTTTTATTTCCTACAGGATCGTAACAAAACACCATGTAATCATTTGTTTTTGAAAAGTCCAGACATGTAATTCAGTTTATTTTACTAAAATTTATAAATAGTTTCTTCCCATTCTCTTCATGGTTGTCAACTATAAAGGTATTACCGAAGTATTTTATTCTTTTGTTAGGTGGGACATCTTTTGATTCTTCTCACTTCGATAAGATCGTCAACGAGGAGTTATCTGTTCACGTTTAGGCAGTTTCAAGGTATCCATAGAGACATCATACATGTTTACACCAGGAAGTGCAGAGGAATTATCATTCGAGTTAACTTTGACATCCTCTGATATCAGGTGTATAGGGAACTTCATATAGTCTTTGTAGCCATTGGTTATAAGATCGTATGGAAATATCCTTTAATGTTCGGAAAATTGAGATCGTTAAATCAAGCTTAATTGCAATTTGATTATTGTTCTAAAAGCTTTATTAACTTATCATCAGAATCCACATTGACTAATGCAGTTGTTAGACTTTTGCAGAATGTATTCGTGATGAGTTTGCCTAAACTTGTTTTAGAGGGAATAAAGGTTTCTATGTAATCCTTATAAATAAGTTCCATTTTATAAAACAGCATTAAAAGTATTCTCTCAAGTTCCTTAGCATTGAGTTTTGCATTTTCAATACCAGGACGTCTAATAAAAACCTGCAGCACATAGTCATAACTCGCCATGTATTCATGAACCACATCTTCCAAACCATGTTTATGGGTTTTTATAATGATAGCATAGACGTTTGACCAATGGTGCGTGGTTATGTAGATATCTGTCGTAACGGAAACATCATATTGCAAGAGAACTTCATTAAAGTTGTGCTCCAGTGTTCCAATTTTAACTGGCTTTTTTGGGAAGTCTTTCCATTGCAATGAACCCATCCATTCAGGTTTGGCATCATAGGATGAGATAACGAAATAATTAGGGATGATTTCCTGTGCATAATGATCCAGCATATAATCCAAGGATTGGTCCTTGGGAAGTTTTGAGTCACTGGATTTACCTTTTCCTATAGTAACCCCATGACCACCATAACGAGACATTAAAAATTGCATACAAATAAATTTTAGTTTGACAAATGTTATTTGTATTCCGATAAAGCAATTGTAAAGGAGACGTTTATTTTGACTTGTCGTCCGTATTGTTTCACCACCGTGGTGTCTTCACTCGGTTGGTACCCCTAATGGGTTCGAAATACTCAATAAATATAGATATTTTAAAATAAACTCAATTTAATTTTTATCAAAAAAAATTATTATCGCTTATTTGGATTACGTTGTCATGTAGTTTTGCCAAAACATTTTCTGCATAATCTTTATGTGATAAAAAGGGTGTGACTACGTCAACTGATTTAATATAAATCTAGTATACACTTTTACGACGAAAAAGGTAATGGAGAGTTTTATGATTTTAAAGCATAAATAAGAAATTAAGAAATGACTTTACTTGAGGTATAAACCTGTCAAACAACCACTTAAACCCCATTAAAAACGAGTTCACACGTTTTTAAACGCCTAAACCCAGTTAAATTCAATTCTACACGGTTAACAAATTCGACTCGCATTAAAGAACTTATTTTCAGAAATAACTTAATCAAACTGACCCGAAACAACGCCTTCCAACTTTCCTTTATTATTTTCCGAGATAATTAAACCCCTTTTTTCTTGTGTCGAAATAATAAACCCACCGGTGTCTACTGAGGACTGACAAACGATTCTTCTAACCACCATACCTGCATCGTCAAAAGTCATTAAGATGTGTCCAGATAAACTTGTCAAATTCAAAAAAGTATTCATGCCGTTGTGCTGAATCTCCATGAATATATTTGTCGAATTATCGTAATCTTGTATATCGATGAATTTCTTATTTACGATTTAACAGAAAATTTGCTCGTTTTACCTCCTTCTAATATCAATTGAATGTCATTCATTTTTTTTCTAATTGTATAAATATTTATTGTTTACGTAATCTAATACAAATTCGAACCACCAGTGCTGTCCGTTTAGGTCTTTGAACTGCTCATCTGAAAATAAAATCATCGTTTTCGATCGTGTGTGAATTGTGTAATACCCGTTGTTTTCTTCTTTGAGATAATCAACACCCATTAAGTCGAGCCTATATCTAAATTTACATAGCACATAACCTTTTACGCCAGACGTATTGATAATTGTTTGAGTCCTATCATGCTCGAAATTTAAGAAGATGGGCAATTCCGTGTCCGCAATATAGTCTGACAAAGAAATGGTATTTGTCTTAATCCTGTTAAATATAACTTCATAAGGCTTAGTCCCTCCTACTCTAAAATAGAATTTTAGAAAAGCGGTCGGACGGTCAAAATTTCTTACAGTGTGGATCTCATTTCCAACCAGAAAGACCTCATCATGATGTGCTATTAACGCTACCCTGTAATCGGTAAATATCGTCAAATTTTGTCCCTTATTGCCAAAGTATGCGCCTGACATGTATCTCCGTCTTAATTCCACCTGTATTGAAACTAAAAGGGCTGACTTCTGAGGTGTCCACTCACGCTCCTTCTGAATTTGATTGTACAGGTTGATGATCTCTTGGTTACTTAACCCCTTGATCAACTTCTTTTGCTCTACTATTGCTCTCATTGTACCAACGTTTTAAAGTATGATTCGATAAACATCATCCTCATTGCGAATCATGTCATTAATAAGAAAACCACCAGGTTCATCAATCTCTTCGATTAGGGAGAAAACC
>JAURQI010000137.1 GCA_030836155.1 Crocinitomix sp. | reverse complement strand
ATATGAATTGTAAATGATCTTAATTTCAATGATCAAGCGGTTCTGGTTCTTTTTCATAATGACTGAGTTTAGGTTGTGTTTTGGGTGCAGAGCGATTAAATATATCGAAAATATTTTAAAATAAACCGAAATATATTTCAGAACAACGCCGAAAAACGTCAATATATCGGTAGTTTCATTTAAAGACATATCTTTGATTATCATGATAAAAACGGATAGAACAATATGGACATTACTTGAAAGAGATGATTTAAAAAAAATCCATCAATTACAATCCATTCCCAAAGTGGAGCGATTTAATACACTCGGTATTCCAAAAGATTTTGAAGCGACAAAAAAAATGATGACGCCTTTAATTGATGATAACTTAGCGGGCAAAAGTTTGACATTTACGGTTCGCAATCATGATCATGAAATCATTGGTTTATTTGCCGTGAAAAAATTTCCCTCCCGTTATCAAGCAGTTGAGGTTTGGTATAAATATTTTCCGCAATATTGGGGGCACGGCTTTGGCACTGAAATATTAAAAGCTTTTATTAAATACGGTTTTGAAGAAATGAAATTGCACCGGATAGAGGCGGGTTGTGCCGTAGATCATATAGCTTCGATACGCGTGTTTGAGAAAGCGGGTTTAATCAGAGAGGGCAGATCTCGAAAAACCTTGCCCTTGACAGACGGGTGGAGTGATCACTATACGTATGCCATTTTAGAAGAGGATTATTTTGGAACCAGAAATTAGGAATATGAATCCACTTGCTAATATTTTAGAACAAATCGAAGCGCGCAATGCTTGGCAAGAAACAATTGAGGTAAAACGAAACGATTATCTTTTTAAGGCTGGTAACATTCATACAGATCTATATTTAGTGGAATCAGGATGTTTACATGTCTTTTTAGAGCAAGATTACGCTGATCAAACTATTCGGTTTGCTTATCAAAATTCATTTTTTGGGCATTAGATTCCTTTATAAATGATATCCCAACTATTTATTCCGTTCAAGCTTTGCGCAAATCTAAATTGAAAGGTATTTCGAAGCATAGTTTTATACATATCGTGCATGAATCAGATCAAAATTTAAAAGACTGGCAAGAGGTGATGTCACAAATAATAATTTCTCAAATGGAACGGGAATTACATTGACGAAAATGATACGTTTTAAAATTGGTGATACCTTCCGTTTTGTAATCAATCATAATCAAAGGCATATTGAACAGGCTAAAAAAAGCGTTGACCAAAGCAAGCGAATAGTTGCTATGCTAGTTTGGTCGAGGATCTCCAAGCGGTAAACCAGTAGCTGAATAATACCCGAAGGAATTAAAGAATCCAACCTGAAAATAGGACTGCGATAATTCTAGTTTATGGTAACGTACTGGAATGATATTTTCTCCTTGTGCATTGTATAATCCAAAAAGGCGACTTTCATACAACAAATAGAGGTCGATGGAGACTGGCATAATATGATTAAAAGCAAGCGATTTGTTCAGAAAACCGGTATATAGATAATCAAAATCACCAACACGAACGATCAGTATTTCAGGTGATATGGCTTTGATGTTTTGGTAGGGTTTATCGTTTAACTTGTGGCCGTTTAGATCGTAAAGATCTACCGTCCGATTGTATAATTCAGCTTTGTAAAATCCGTTGTATTCGACAATAGATTTATATCCAGCTGGAATTAACACCTTGGCATTTTTGTCAATGATTCCAATTCCCTTACTCGCATAAAATTGATAGGCATTTCCTATTGGTAAAATTCTAAAAACGGGTTCCTCAAATAGGTAATTACCGTTTTTATCCACCAACCCTTTGCATTTCTTTTCTTCGGCAAAAGCCCATCCGTTTTTTAGCGGATCCAGTTTTTTATATTTAGGTTGACACAAGGTATCACCTTTTAAGTCTAAGTAACCAAATAATCCGTTCTTACCTCGATACAACAAGGTTGATTCAGAAACAGCAAAGACATTCTCCATTTTTTTGGACAAAAATTTTGAGGTATTGAGATCAAATAATCGGGTATAATTGTTTTTGCTCAGTAATAAGACTCCCGCAGTCAAATCAAAAGACAAGATTTCATGATTTTTGGGTAGCTCTATTTCTCCATTAGTGGCAAAAATCTCAATTTCACGGTAGCGATTTTCATAAATCAAAAAATCGGGTGTTGACGCTAATAATTCTCGACAATCTTTTGCATCAATAAGTGTGTCTCCATTGTCCGATACAATTGTCATTCCTCTTTTCTGTTCGAGTCCGAAGCGATGCCCATCAAGGGGTATAATTTTTCGCGCTTTATGGTAATCAATTTCTTGTTGTCCAAGTTCGTTAACCAATGTTCGTTTACCCGCTTTTATTGTTAATGCCATCCCATTACTGAAAGGTTTTACATGATCATAATGATCACTCAAATTATTGAAAGCGGTATCCATTAAAACCCAGCCCTTTTGGCCGTCTCGCTGTGCAAACCATTTTCCATTCGAATAATGCTCCAAGCTCCGAATAGATGTTTCTTGCAAATACCCATCTTTTCGATTATATAAATAATGCGCTCTTACTTGCTCGGATACCCTGAAGAAACTGGTGTCATTATGCATGATACGTTTAACCTCCTCGTATTCAAATGGCACAATAATTTGCATGTTCGTGTCGACAACGCCCCAACCATTATTCCTTTTCGCAATCGCCGTTCCATGGTAAAATTCTTCGATATACTGAAATGCGGTGTCGTTGAGTTGATTCCCTTTAGGATCAAGAATATACCACTGGCCGTTTTCTACTTGTACATAGGCTTTATCCGCTGTGTTGGAGCAAAGAATCGCACCAATTCTTCTATAATACATGGTGGTGAGCATTAAGCTTTCTTTTTCACTCGTAGGCGTAAATTTTAATTGTCCTCCTTCACAGATTCGTAATCGATTATTGCGATAATCTCCGAAAAAGTTGAGCTTTCTGCGAATGGGTTTGCAGTCGTTATTAATCAGTGATAATTCGCCATCAAAGGCGCGCGCAAAATCGCCGATCAGAAAATCTTCGAGATACGCTTCGAGGTACTTTTTGCGACTAATAATGGAATGAGCGGTATCATTCACCAAAAGAAATGGAGCGTTATAGGCTACATTAATTCCTTTTGCTGCCTCTATGGTTTTGATATTTTTGGTATTGGTTTGTAATTGACGGTTATAACGGTTGATAGGCTTTGCAAAATATGCTTTGGTGAGAAGTTGTAAAGACCGATGAATGTCCACAAATTGCGGGCGAATGCGCACAGAATCGTTTTCATCTTTAAGACCCCAATTGCCTCTCACTTCAACAATCGAGTCTCCTCTTTCTTTTTTAATAATAGGTTGAAACCAACCTCCCATTGATCCGTTAATGGTTTTCTTTGTTCCACCGCTTCCTTCAAATTTGACATCTGATGCACGGCGACTGGGTAGTCTTTCTTTTTCGATGGTGAGGGACATGTACTCATCATAGGTTTTTTTAGACTGGATCGAACCGTCTGTGTTGAATTTAATGACGGTTAGTGCATTTGGCTGATAGCATTTAATATTATTGTCAAAAACTGCAATTCGATCGAATGTCGGCGGAATGATTTCTGATCCGGATAAGCTGTAAAGTCCACTATTTCCATTTTTATCAATGACATATAAACGTTCATAGGTCAAGATATTATCCTGCTCGGTTGGAATAATGTTTTTACCCGATGCAGTATAAATGCCGTATTGATTGAGATTCGATGTGAGGAATCCACCAGAAACAGGAGTAATGGTCTCTACGACGGGCGGAACGATGTCCGCGCCAGTTTTCAGGTTCCACAACCCAAGTTTTTGATTTTTCCAATAATACAGATGAGGAAACGATAATTGATGAACACCGGTTAGTTCTGGCGATTGATAATAAGTCCCTGTAGATAGATCAAAAAGTTGATGATCACCGTTGGTTGTTGTGCACCAATAATAATGTTTGTTTAAAAACTTATAACTGACTTTTGTTTTTCCTTGCACTTCAGTTGAGTCGATATGCAATAAGGTTTGACCTTTTGCTGAGCTGGTGATAATGGTTTTGTGACGAGCATAATAGAAGGTATCAATTTGATCCACTAATAAGTTAAGGTTGTCGCTTGAGAAAATTTGCTTTTGATTGTTATCCTTTTGCACCAAAATTAATCCTTTCCCTATTCTTTTAGCGCTGACAACGGGGGTTAAACGCGGTGTTTTTTCATGGATATAATAAAGTTTTCCTTTCTGCTTTTCAAAAAGGATGAAGATGTCATTCGCCACTCTCCGCACTGAGTCGTATTGGTGGGTGGTATAGTTATTCTCCTCTTTTTGTAGGTTCCACTTCCGATCTTTTTTGGTGGATATGAAGTTGTGATCCAGGATGAATAGGTCTTCATAAATGGGTTTACTTAGGATTTTCCCCTCACTGGAGATAATGCCCTTTTTATTTTTAAAATGGTAGGAGAAAAGGTGTGCAACAGGGTGGTACTCGATAAAGTCGAAACGGTTATCGAGGATGTATTTACCTTTGTTGTTCACCAATCCCCATTTTCCATTTTTCGCAACTGGCAGAAGCTGATTGGGTTGGCTGTAATCTTCAACCAATTGAGATTGATTTGCGGCGTTTTGGGCGAATAAAATTCCGGCAAAAAATAGTGATATGAAAGTGATTAAATGTTTCATTAGATCGATGCGATTACATCAACTAAATCAGCTTTCGACTCAACGGTTTGATCGAGTACTTTCATTTGAAAAGTATGCTTCGATTTTCCGTAAGACTGGGTAATGTCATCGGTACAAACTGCAACTTGGTTGCCGGGCAGAATGGCCATTATTTTGGCGTCTTTTTCGCCGTTGAGACCAAATTTATCCCAGTTCGTTTTTGGATAATTGACCACAACATCGTCCTCTTCGTAAATGACGACAATTAAGGCATGGTCCTTAAGGTCGTTATTGCTTTTAAAATCAAAATCAGCTGCCATAATTTGGGGTTGATCTACTTTGTAGATATAGTCGTAATTATAGGTACCAAAACCATCAATTTGAACGCTGCGTATGAATGGTTTTTGGAGGTCATCTTTTTTCTTTTCGAAGGCTATTTTTTTGGTTTGGAAATCGGCGATAGCAGCTTCCATGTCTTCACCATCCAGTGCTGCTTTAACGCGTGTGGTGAATTGATTCAGGTTATTGCTCATGGTTAAGTAATATTCATACCCAACTTCATGAGTTGGTTCCAATTCAAAGTTGGTCCAACGCTGACGATGCATAAGTTTGCTTTTTCTGGGGTCGAGGCTATCATGGGTACCGGTATATTCCCATACAATACCGGAGAAAACGGATAGTTCTTCGTAATTGGAAAGGTCAAAGTTAATGTCTAGGACAAAAGCATCCTCTGATACAGGCTCTGGTGCGGGTGGTGTATAGTTTTCTGGATCGAATCGCGGATTTGGCCGAACGGTTGATGCTGCTGGTTCAAACGTCCAATCTCTTGTTTCCGGATTGATTTCATAAAAATTAAAAGGTTGCTCATCTGATTTGTCAGAAGCCAAATTCATGTCTATTGCAGCACCTTCTTTTACAAATACAGGCTCATTAGAGGTTGTGGTCTGGGCTTCTAAAGTAAACATGCCGGCTGATTGAAAAGTATATGTTTCACCCAAAGTATCATAGGTCATTGGAATACCTGAGGTTAATATATCAATGGTTGAATGATATTGATCAAAGGTGATGGTGATTTCCTCGTTAAGGATTTCTCCATTGGCGTTGACAATGGATTTTGCGGGAATGGTAAATGAACTCCCGTTAGGTGCTTCTAGTTTGTTTTCGATGGTCGGATCAATATGATAGGTTTGTCGGTTGACAAAATCACCTTCAAGCGGTGGGTTGATGAATGAGGTGAGTTGATTCGCTGCGTTTTCGGATAGTTCTAGTTGGTTTCCGGCACATCCTAATAGGATTAGCAGGAAAAATAATGGACTAAGTTTGATCATGTTTATGGTTTTTGTGTGTTCTTTATTAGATAATGTAAAAGCTTGTAAAAGGTAACAGCTAGAAATTTCTGTTTGGGTAGTTTAGGTTAGAAGAAAATCTCCGAACATCTTGTTTTACTTGGTTTTTTTGAATTGGCAGTGTTTTTGTATTTTAGCTGCTGCGTTAGGGATTGAAGCGACATCTTTTTTGCCTTTAATGGCAAAAAAATACAGTGGAAAGCCCGACCTTTATTCATGTTTTATGAATGGAGGGAACGCCCAAAAAAGGTTGTATCTTTAGCTTAAATATTTTATTTGTGAGGAATTTATTATTGGGCCTATCAATGGCTTTTTCGTTTTGGGGTTTTGCTCAAGACGATTTGAAATTAGATTATGCAACAATGGAGAAGTTTGCGGCTTTGCCTTTGCATTGTATAGAAACGGAATATCCGTATAAGCTGGGGCAGGTGCTGAGCAGTGATGAGGACTTGCAATCGCCGCAAGATTTGCATCCGATCTTTTATGGCTGTTTTGATTGGCATTCTTCGGTGCATGGACATTGGTTATTGGCCAAGGCAATTGGAAAGTTTCCGGGTACGGAACTAAGCAAAAAAGCCATTGCCTTATTCGATAAGCAATTCACAGCTGAAAAAGTCGCAAAAGAATTGGTCTATTTTGAGCCTAAACTGAATAAGTCTTTTGAACGCACGTATGGCTGGGCCTGGATTCTTAAACTTGAAGCTGACTTGTCTGTATTACCCCAAGACAAAACGCATGGATGGAGTAAAACACTAAAGCCGTTAACGGATCATATTGTTGAATCGTACAAAGACTTTTTACCCAAACTCGTTTATCCCATTCGCGTAGGAGAGCATACCAATACAGCATTTGGTTTGTCATTGGCGCTGGATTATGCACGTGAGGTTAAGGATACTGAATTTGAAAACTTAATAGTACAACGCTCAAAAGATTTTTACCTAAAGGATGCCGATTGTCCGTTGAATTGGGAACCAAGCGGCTTTGATTTTATTTCACCTTGCTTACAAGAGGCTGAATTGATGTCTAAAGTGTTGCCCAAAGGAGATTTTCAGACTTGGTTAAAAGGATTTTTACCTCAGGTTTTTGCTTCAGGATTTTCGTTAAAACCGGGCCGTGTTGCTGATCGTACGGATGGTAAATTGGTGCATTTAGATGGATTAAATTTCTCACGTGCCTGGTGTTTGTATCAGCTAGCAGTTACTGTGCCTATGTTAAAAGCAACCTTGGTGAAGATTGGTGATGCGCATGTGCGCACATCCATGCAGCAAGTGGCAGGGAGTGATTATATGGGCAGTCATTGGTTGGCTTCTTTTTTGATTTATGCGTTGGAGAATCGGGAAGGGGTGGAGTAGGAAAGAGGCCACCTAACTAATCAGATGACCTCCATTCTTACTCCTCGAATTGAACTTAGTTTTCAACTCTTTACAACATAATAAATCCAACTTGATCAATTGTATTGTTCCAAGTTTCGCCTGTTAAATTAATTGTAACGTTTGCCCTCACGTTGTTTAGCTCTCCATCTATATATTCTGGCCATGAAAAGTAGGTGATATTGCCTGTATCGGTATCTCTAATAACTAAAGCCATACCTGGATTCATTTCTAAAGTAATCGCCGAGACTTTATTCTTCATACTTTTAATTTCGAAATCTTCGAACCATGCATGATAAATATCTGTAGCTGGAGGTGGAGGTGAAAAATCAAAAGCGCCACCATAATCAGGGACAAGAGGGTCAGGATATGTAGGTCCAGGGCTACCCATTAGATACCAGTCAAAGACCGGAAGTTTGTCCTCCTTCTGAAATTTCGGCTTCATGGTTTTAGCACTAAAATCATCCCAATTTAAAATTGTAAACGCGTTCAGATTTGGAACATTTTCCTTTAACTTGTAGGTAAATTCACTTCGTGTTAAATGATCCTCCAGATCATACCACACGTTTGTTTCAATTGCTTGATAAAGATATTTATCATCATTAGAGACCGCATTAAAACCTGATGGTAAACTCTTCTCGTAAAAATGAGCGTGATCTCCTTCTGAAAAGGGATAGTTAGGTACGTAGTTGGGACTCGCGAAAAGTTGACACGTTCCTTCTCGCATTGCTCTTCGAAAATAAATCCGGCGATACGTTGCGGTTAATGCATCTTCTTGAAAGTCCCATAGTTTTGCAGAAGCATCCCCCCTTTTCAGTACGACATTTTCCCGGTTGGAATTATTCATCCCACCGTTATGTTCCATTTCAAATTGCCTTACTTCATCTGGAGTGGTATACGTTTCAAATCCTAAAGACTCTAATTCATCGATAGAATAAATTTTAGCTTCCTCATCCGTTGTTTCATTTTCCTGATTGTTTCCATCAGGAATAATTTCCTCTTTGTTACAAGAGACTAGCATTGATGCTCCTAGAGCGACAGCGCAACAATAAACTACGACACCAGTAGTATTGGGTTTCCGAATACTAAAAATTCATAACCATTTGCTAAGTATCCCTTCTGAAAAACCATTCGTCGTAGTTTTTTCTATTTTTTCTCTTCAGCTTGAGCCATTAATAATTAATATATTTTATAAAAATGAAAACAAAAAAATGTTTCGTATTGGGTAATTGCTTAAGAAGTTTGGTCATCAACGCAATGACCTAGCTTGGTGGTAAGAAAAATCCATAAATAACAAGAATGATTAAGATGTTTTAGACGCACTCAGTCATTTGAAATTTAATTTTACAGATGTCAATCGAAAGAGCTGTATATGAATTGTTCCTCTTCTCTTTAGATCAGTTAAAACAACGTATTCAATTCATCATACACATAAGGTTCAACTGCTTCAGGCACGTTACCAATCGCTTCTTTTCCACGCAGTTTATGAACAGTATGATATTCGATTTCAGGATGAGGTTCTGGTGCTAACAAGGAATTCAATGCTTCAGCTCCTTTATTGGTGTCTAACCATTCCTTGGTAGCAGACCCATCAAGAATCAATGGCATTCTGGGTTCGTTGAGTTTTGGGTTGTTGTGGATGGTTGCAAAGGTTTCATTACCGCGTTTAGTGACAATGCTAAAGGTTTTTAAGATCTCACCTGATTCTTGATCTACCCATTCAGACCATAGTCCGCCTAAGATCATTGGTTCGCCATCATTACGATGGAAATAATAAGGGTACGTTTGCTGGTTTTTATGATGATGTTCGAAAAAACCATCTACATAAATTAAACAGCGCTTATGTTTAGCCGCATCCCGAAAGCTTGGTTTTTCAAAAATGCTTTCTCCTCTGGCATTTAAGGTGTTATTCCAAAATTTCTTTGCTGAAGTTATGTCTTTCGACCAATGAGGTATGAGTCCCCATTGTGCCGGGACAGGTTCAAAAGGGGCTTCATTGGTGTAGATTAAGACAATTGGATGAGCAAAACCAGACGCATGATACCATTCCAATTTAATCTGTTCTTGGTATGGTCTGAGTTTTTCCTCAATTTCTGGAACCAATTCAGGGGTGTAACGTTGCGCCCGTTTTAATTGTGTTTTTAATGTGGTGTGGATATCATAGCACATGCCATGAATTTACGAAAAAAATAGATCTATTTTCCGTATTGATCTTTTTAGTACTGACGATAATCACCTGAGGTGATGGCAATGATCCAGGCTTCATTGGCCAAATACCAATCAACTGTTTTTTCGAGGCCTTCTTCAAACTGGATAGAAGGTTCCCAGTTTAAATCTTTTTTGATTTTATTGGCATCAATAGCATAACGATGATCATGACCAGCTCTATCTTTTACAAAGGTGATGAGTTTTTCAGAACTACCTTTTGGTCGATCTAGTTTTTGATCCATTATGGAACAAAGTAACTTGACTAAATCGATATTTGTCCATTCATTCCAACCGCCAATATTGTATGTTTCTCCAATTTTACCATTGTGAAAAATCGTGTCAATGGCTCTTGCATGATCTTCTACCCATAACCAATCACGTATATTTTCGCCTGTACCATAAACAGGTAAAGGTTGATTCGTCTTGATATTGTTAATCATCAACGGGATCAACTTTTCAGGAAACTGATGCGATCCGTAGTTATTCGAACAGTTGGATAGAACAATCGGCAGCTGATAAGTATGTCCGTAGGCGCGTACCAAATGGTCTGAGCTGGCTTTAGAAGCAGAGTAGGGACTTCTTGGATCATAAGCAGTTTCTTCTGTGAAAAAACCTTCTTCTCCCAGTGAACCATAGACTTCATCCGTCGAAATATGATAAAAACGATGATCCTTTCCTTTCCAAGAAGCTCTTGCCGTTTCTAATAGGGTAGCTGTGCCAACAATATTGGTTGTGATAAAATCCATCGGACCGCTAATAGAGCGATCAACATGCGACTCCGCGGCAAGATGAATAACATCAGTTATCTTTTCATTTTCAAAAAGAGCTGTCAACTCTTCTTTATTGCGGATGTCTATTTTATAGAAGACATAATTTGGAGCGTCTTCTATATCCGTTATGTTGGCAAGATTACCCGCATACGTTAAGTTGTCTAAATTAATGATACGATACTGAGGGTATTTTTTAACGAAAAGCCGAACGACATGTGAGCCGATGAATCCTGCTCCTCCTGTTATAAGTATGTTCTTTTTCACTAAAAATCTCCTCTTTTATCAGTGATTAATTATAAACTCCAGTAATCGATGTTTTTGATTTTATCTTTATAAATCCCTTTAAGGTCAACGATTATACCTTGGTCACCTTTCAGGTAATTCGAAAAATCAGCTTCGGATAAATTACAATATTCTCTATGATTCACGGCTACGATAACCGCATCATAATCATTGGAAGGTTTTTCCACCAAGTTGAAACCGTATTCTTCAAATAATTCTTCGGTATCTGCATGAGGATCGATAACATCAACTGCGCAAGCAAAAGACTGCAGTTCGGTAATGACATCAACAATTTTTGAATTACGAATATCGCTTACATCTTCCTTAAATGTTGCCCCCATGATCAATACCTTGGCCTCCATTGGATTCTTACCATGACCGATCATTTTCTTCACCGTCTGTTTGGCCACATAGAATCCCATTGAGTCATTGACATAGCGACCTGAGTTAATGATTTTTGCGTGATAACCTAATTGTTTTGCTTTATGGGTTAAATAATAAGGATCAACGCCAATACAGTGGCCTCCCACTAAACCAGGACGGAAGTTTAAGAAATTCCATTTTGTTCCAGCAGCTTCTAAAACATCATAAGTGTTGATACCTAGTCGATTAAATATGATTGATAATTCATTAATCAATGCAATATTGACGTCTCGTTGTGTATTTTCAATAATCTTTGCCGCTTCTGCTACCTTAATAGAAGCTGCACGGTGCACACCTGCATCAACGACCAATTCGTAGGTTTTCGCGATTTCTTCTGCTGATGCTTCATCGCATCCTGAAGATATTTTTACAATTGACGATAATGTGTGTACTTTATCTCCTGGATTGATTCGCTCTGGCGAATAACCCACTTTGAAGTCGTCCATGAATTTTAATCCAGATACTTCTTCAAGAACTGGAATACAATCCTCTTCAGTACAACCTGGATAAACCGTTGATTCGTAAACGACATAATCGCCTTTCTTCAAGGCTTTACCTACTGTCCTACTTGCACCGAGTAATGGTTTAAGATCTGGCATTTTGGATTCGTCGATTGGTGTAGGTACCGCCACAATAAAGAATGTAGCATCTTTCAAGTCATCTATTGATGCTGTAAATTCGATACTACAACCTTCAAACGCTTCAGGTTCTAATTCATCACTTGGATCAATATTATTCTTCATCATTTCAACACGTTTTTCATTGATGTCGAATCCAATGACATCAATTTTTCGTGCGAATTCAAGTGCTATAGGTAACCCTACATAGCCCAGACCAATAACGGCCAATTTTGTTTCTTTGTTAACTAGTTTTTCGTAGATACTATCGTTCATTCTTACGATTTTTTAATTCTTTGTTTATTTCGGACGGCATAAATGCGTTCAATAATCTCTACAACTTTCAATCCCTCCAACGCATTTGTGGTTGGTTTTTTTCTACGCTTTAATGCGTCCACAACGTTTTCTATTATATAATGGTGATTTGCAGCAGAGCCTTTATAAGCTCCATAATCGTTTGCGGGATTTGACGGAGGCAGCTCCGGCATCTCGTAGTCTTCGATATTGCAAATTTCTATTTCGTTCATATACTGACCGCCAATCTTCACACTTCCTTTGCTTCCAATGATGGTCATGGAGCTCTCCAGGTTTTGATTCCAAACGGCAGTTGAATAATTAAGACATCCCATCCCTCCTTTGATAAAGTCAAAGCTTACAAAACCTGAGTCTTCAAAATCGGTTGAATGTTCATGGGAAAAGTCGGCAAACTTTCCTTGAATATTGTCGATATCACCGAATAACCAGTACATGATATCAATAAAGTGAGAAAATTGAGTGTACAATGTTCCGCCGTCTAAATCCGCGGTGCCTTTCCATCCTCCTTTTTTATAGTAGCGGTCATCACGATTCCAATAACAATTCAATTGAACCATGTAGATATCACCGATCAGTTTTCTTTCAATCACATCTTTAATCCATGCAGAGGGTGGGGAATAGCGATTTTGCATTACACAAAACACTTGCTTTGAATATTGTAAAGCCGTATAAATAATACTTTCACATCCGTCTTTTGTCAAGCCCATTGGCTTTTCGCAAACAACATGATGACCATGTTCTAAAGCTTGTTTCGCTTGGTCAGAATGCAGTCCGTTAGGGGTGCAGATATTAACAACATCGTATTCGATTCCACTTTCTAATAAAGCTTCAATTGAATTAAAGAAGGGTACATTAAAGTCGCTCAAATCCAATTCTGCTGGATCTTGAATGTCGACCATCGCTACTAATTCTGACTCCTCGTTGCGCTGCACCATGGTGGCATGGCGTTTACCAATATGACCACAGCCAACTATGGCGAATTTTATTTTCTGATCTTCTTTGCTCACTTTAATCGCGTTACGCTATTATCTTCCAACTTATATATTTCACCGCTCTCAGGACAGGTTGCTAAATGCTCATTGTCAAAGTTCAAACGATGACCGTGTGTACTCATCCAACCGATCTGTTTTGCTGGATTACCGACTAATAATGCATAGGCCGGAACTTCCTTTGTTACTACGGCTCCCGCGCCAATAAAAGCATACTCGCCAATAGGATTACCACAAACGATAGTTGCATTAGCCCCTATACTAACTCCTTTTTTAACGAGAGTTTCGGCATATTGGTTACGTCGATTTACAGCACTACGCGGATTTATGACATTTGTGAAGACCATAGATGGTCCTAAAAAGACACCATCTTCACAGATTACTCCTGTGTAGATGGAAACATTATTTTGAACTTTGACGTTATTTCCCAAAATCACTTTTGGAGAAACAACTACGTTTTGACCGATATTACAGCGCTCTCCTATTTTGCAACCCGTCATGATGTGTGAAAAATGCCAGATTTTAGTCTGGTTTCCAATTTCACAGCCTTCATCAATAACGGCAGTTTCATGTGCAAAATAATCTCCCATGGGGTTCAGTTTTCATTTGGTAAGCGTCTGCAAAGATAATATTTACAGGGAATGCTACTTAATGATGTATTTATCAAAGTTATAGTGATCCTTTTCGTTTAATTCTTCGGGCGACAATTCCTTAAAATAAGCATAAGTTCTTTTTAGCCCTTCTGCTCGTCCAATTTTAGGCTCCCAATTCAAAATTTCTCGCGCCTTTGTGATATCTGGTTGTCGCTGCTTGGGATCGTCTAATGGCAAGTCCTTATAGATGACCTTTTGTGTTGTGCCAGTCAATTGTATGATCTCTTCAGCAAAATCACCAATTGATATTTCATTCGGGTTACCGATATTAACTGGTTGCACATAATCACTATGTAGCAATCGAACAATGCCTTCAACTAAATCATCCACATAACAAAACGATCGTGTTTGAGATCCATCCCCAAAAACAGTCAAATCCTCTCCCCGTAAAGCTTGACCAATAAATGCTGGTAATACACGTCCGTCATTTAAACGCATTCGCGGTCCGTAAGTATTAAATATCCTGACGATACGCGTATCTACTTTGTGAAATGTATGATAGGCCATTGTCATGGCTTCTTGAAATCTTTTAGCTTCATCGTATACACCTCTCGGTCCAATTGGATTAACATGTCCCCAATAATCTTCCGTTTGAGGATGCACTTGCGGATCACCGTAGACGTCCGAAGTTGATGCGATCATTAAGGTTGCATTTTTAGCTTTTGCCAAGCCAAGGCAGTTGTGAATTCCTAAGGATCCTACTTTTAAAGTCTGGATCGGAATTTTCAAATAATCAATTGGACTAGCAGGAGATGCAAAATGCAGTATATAATCTAATTCACCTGGAATATGGATGAACTTGCTAACATCATGGTTATAAAACTCAAAATTTTCAAGCGGAAAAAGATGATCGATATTCTTTAAACGACCGGTAATAAGATTGTCCATAGCAATGACATGGTAATCATCCTTTATAAATCGGTCACATAGATGTGAACCTAAAAAACCAGCTGCACCAGTTATCAATACTCTTTTACGCTTATCCATCCTTATCCAATTATAGTTGCTCTTCCGATACTTTCGTAATAGATACCCATACCCTTCATTTCATCTAAATCAAAAAGGTTTCTACCATCAAATACCTTGGCTTCTTTTAGTCTCGTCTTGATTGCGTCAAAATCAGGGTTTCTAAATGCACCCCATTCTGTTGCGATTAACAATGCATCTTTGTTGTCTAATACATCATATTGATTCTCAACAAAGGTTATTTGATCACCAAAATGATTTCTAACGTTGTCCATTGCTTCTGGATCATATGCCGTGACTGTTGCTCCAGCATCTAGCAAGGCTTGGATGATGTATAGGGCAGGTGCTTCTCTAATATCGTCAGTATCTGGTTTAAATGCCAATCCCCATAAACCAAAGTTGAGCCCTTTAAGGCTACCATAGTGATTCTCTAATTTTTCAATTAAACGCAGTTTTTGAACATTATTAACGCGTAATACGGCATCAATGATTTCAAATTTGTAGTCCGCTTCTTTTCCTGAATTTACTAAAGCTTGAACGTCTTTTGGGAAACAGCTTCCACCATACCCAATACCCGGAAAAAGAAAACGATTTCCGATACGTGTATCAGATCCGATTCCTATTCGAACAGCATCTACATCTGCACCAACGAGTTCACAAAAATTTGCGATTTCATTCATGAAGGTGATTTTTGTTGCCAAGAACGAGTTGGCTGCATACTTAGTTAGCTCAGCAGATTTTTTATCCATAAAAATGATTGGATTACCTTGACGAACGAATGGCTTGTATAAATCATTCATGATTCCTTTAGCACGATCAGAACTAGTTCCAATCACTACACGATCCGGTTTTAAAAAATCATCGACAGCAAACCCTTCTCTTAAAAACTCAGGATTTGAAACAACATCAAAATCTACTGTTGCATGTTTAGCGATAGCTGCATTTACTTTTTCAGCAGTGCCTACGGGCACTGTAGATTTATCCACAATGACCTTATAGTCCGTCATGCATTTACCTAATTGATCTGCAACGTTCAAGATATAACTGAGGTCTGCGGAACCATCCTCACCCGGCGGTGTTGGGAGTGCTAAGAAAATGATATCGGATGCAGCTACAGCAGCTTCCATATCAGTCGTGAAGGTTAATCTGTTTTGTCTAATATTTCTTTCAAAAATCACATCTAAGTGAGGTTCGTAAATTGGAACTTCACCATCTTGCATTCTTTTTACTTTCGATTCATCAATGTCAACACAGATGACCTCGTTTCCTGTTTCAGCAAAACAAGTTCCTGTAACTAGGCCGACATAACCAGAACCAATGACAGCAATTTTTTTCATTTATTCGTAGGCATTTAAATCCTTATCAAGGATGCTTTATGAGCGATTAAGAAATTCGGTTAGATTCGTGCAAATATAGGCCAATTGCTCTTGATCCAATTCAGTATGCATGGGGAGTGAAATAACCGTTTTGCATAATTTGTTGGTTATAGCAAAATCCTCGTGTTTGAATTGCTCAGGACCATAAGCTTTTTGCGTATGCAATGGCATTGGGTAATAAATCATGGCTGGAATACCTTTTGATTTCATGAATTCCTGACATGCGAATTGATCTAAGCCTTCAATTTTTAAGGTGTATTGATGAAACACATGAGATACATTTGGAGCGATATACGGTGTTTCAACACCTTCTATATCCTTAAAATGATTGGTATAATAAGCTGCTGCTTTTTGACGAGCCGCAATATATTCATCAAGATGACCAAGCTTTATGCGCAGAACAGCAGCTTGAACTGAGTCTAATCGTGAGTTCACCCCTAATCGATCGTAATAATAACGAACACCCATTCCATGATTAACAATCGATCGCATCTTTTCTGCGAGATCATCATCATTGGTGAAGATAGCCCCTCCATCTCCAAAACAACCTAAGTTTTTTGAAGGAAAGAAGGAAGTTGTCCCTATATGTCCTATAGCTCCAGCACTTTTAGTTTCACCATTAGAAAAAGTGTATTTAGCACCAATTGCTTGCGCTGTATCTTCTACAATGGTGATATTATTGGCTTCAGCAATTTCCATAATAGCTTCCATATTAGAAGGTTGACCAAAGAGATGCACAGGGATGATCGCTTTAGTTTTCGGTGTGATTGCTTTCTGAATAGCGTCGATGCTGATATTGAAAGTGTCTTGATCAACGTCAACTAAAACCGGTGTTAATTGCAATAAACCGATCACTTCAACAGTCGCAGCAAAAGTGAAATCACTTGTGATGACCTCGTCTCCAGGTTTTAAACCTAGCGCCATTAAGGCGACTTGAAGGGCGTCCGTTCCATTTGCACATGGAATGACGTGCTTGACATCAAGGTATTCTTCTAATTCTTTCTGAAAATGTTTAACCTCTGGTCCGTTGATAAATTGAGCGCTTCCAAAAACTCCTTGTGTAGCTGCGTCAACTTCTGATTTGATTTTTTCGTATTGAGTGACCAAATCAACCATTTGAATTTGTCTCATGCTTTCTCTCTATCTTTTTTTATTGGCCTTGAATATGGTTTGATTCAAGGTAACTGTTAATTATCCCTAATGAAGTAAAATTAACTTTGCGAATATAGCCAATAATATCCGTTTTTAACCGTTTCTTTACTAAATTCGCAACATGTAAACAGCCGTTTATGTGTTGCTAAAAACGGTTCGCCGACAACTATATTTTGCGGTAACATGAAATTTTCAAAATTCCATTTAATGATAGGAAGGAAACATGTATTATTCGTTATCTTATTAACAACAACGCATGCTTTTTCGCAGCGTAAATCACTTCGAGATTCTGTGGTAAATACGGTGCTTATCGGTATGCACTACAAGGCGTCATTAACAGCAGGTGAAATGGCTGATCGCTGGGGTTTTAACAATCAGATTGGGTTGGATTTGACAAACAAATACAAGAATAATATGACGGTTGGTTTAAACGCAGGGTTTATCTTTGGTAATCAATTGCGTCAACCTGAAATCTTTGCCGGATTGTTAAATGAATTTGGCACTATAACAGGAACAGCTGGCACGCCAGCTGATATATTGTTTCTGATGCGCGGAGTAGTTGGACATGTGTCTGCTGGTTATGTCTGGAATCGATTTGGGAATAATCCAAACTCGGGTTTCTGGTTTAGTGGAGGTCTGGGTTACATGATGCATAAAATAAGAATCGAGAGCTTGTATGATAATGTTCCACAATTACAAGGAGATTATAAAAAGGGTTATGACAAGCTGACTATGGGCGTTTCTAGTCGACAGTTTATCGGTTATCTTTATCAAGCTGATGCTCGATTAGTCAAGTTTTATGCAGGTTTAGAATTCATTCAAGGTGTGACGCAAAATGTTAGAACTTATAATTTTGATACAGGCGGACGAGAGGATGAATTACGTTTCGATGTGATGTATGGTCTAAAGTTTGGCCTGGTTATGCCTATCAGTCAGAGAACACGCGGAGAATATTACTACGAATAAGATGCGTTTATTTTACCTACTTAGTGTTAGGCTATATGCTTTTACCGTTAGGGTTGCTTCGTTGTGGAGTCCAAAAGCTAAAGCTTGGGTAAAAGGTCGTCAAAATGTATGGAGCGAGGTCTCCAGTTGGAAGAGGAATCCAGAAATACCGGTTTATTGGTTTCATTGTGCCAGTTTAGGGGAGTTCGAACAAGGGAGGCCATTGATGGAGCGTTTAAAGAAAGAAGGCGATTGTCAACTCGTTATTACTTTCTTCTCGCCATCAGGTTATTCCATTCGAAAGAATTATGAACTGGCTGATTTAGTGATTTATTTGCCTCATGAAACCGGAAAAAATGTCAATCGATTTTATGAAACAGTTCAGCCGAACAAGATCTTTTTTGTGAAATACGAGTTCTGGGCCACCTTTATACTTACGGCTAAAAAGCGTCAAATTCCGATTTATTCGATTTCCGCCGTTTTTAGAGAAAATCAAATGTTTTTTAAGTCATGGGGAGGCTATATGCAGAAGGTTCTTAAGGCATTTGACACCATCTTTGTTCAAGAGATGACTTCGAAGAAATTACTAGAAAGTATTCAAATTCAATCCGTTTTAGCTGGTGATACCCGTTATGATCGCGTCATGGAAAATGCTAAAAATGTGAAATCAATTCCTATGGTTAGTGATTTTGTAAAGGATAAAAAGGTTTTTATCATGGGATCTTCTTGGTCGGTAGGAGAGGAGGTCATTTTTCCTTCAATCGATAAGTTGTCAAGTGATTGGAAAGTGATTATTGCACCGCATGAGATTCATGAAGCGCATATCGTTGAAATTGAGAAAAAATTAAATAAAGAGACGATCCGTTTTTCCAAATTAGAAGAAATACATGATGGGTCGGCTGACATATTAATTATTGACAATATCGGAATGTTGATGCATCTTTATCAGTATGCCGATATCGCATATGTTGGTGGTGCATTTGGCAGTGGTTTGCACAATGTCCTAGAACCTGCTTGTTTCGGAGTACCCGTCATATTTGGACCAAAACACGATAAATTTAGAGAAGCTCAAGACTTTATTGATCATGAGATAGGATATGCGATTGAAGACCGCTCGGCATTTGATTCAATTTTTAGTGATCTTCAACGGCAAGATAAAAAGCGGGCTATCCAAAATTTTATGAAGGACCGAACAGGAGCTACTGAGATTATTTATGAGGGGATTGCCTAATCGAACTATTCATTGATAGGTTCAATTGGTAGACGATTTAGATTTTGAAGGTATCGTTTTTCGTTATAGCTTGCTCCGTTTTGAATGACATCCAATAATTCTACGGCTAGACATTTTCCAATTAGCTCTTTGGCTTCAGTTTCGTTGAGTCCCAGTATTATTAATTTGTCCATGGTTTTTCGAACTACCTTTGGATCATTATCCGCGATTTGATTGTCAACGATTGTTCTGACTTCTTCTCTGAAATCTTCATCTTCCATATACTTTAGTTTTGAACAAAAATAAAACGATTGCAAATGAATGCAATCGTTTCATTCAAAATTCAGTAGCTTAATTATTTTTTTGCAACGGGATAAACAGCATTACCTGATGCATTTTTAACGCTAACATAATACATTCCCTTAGCATAAGATGATAGGTCCACAGTTATTCCGTCAATACCATTTCCGTTCAAAAGAATCGTCCCATCTATACCAAATACTTGATAAGTAAATGTTCCGTTTTGTTCAATTCTAATTTGACCATTTGTTGGGTTAGGATAGATGCTAACTTGAAGACTTGCCTCAGCAATACCAATTACGCTTTCCACTTCAATCACTTCTGCGACATTTTCACAAATAGACTCGTCTTGAACTACTATTGTATAAGTTCCTGCAGTTAGGCCAATAAGATCTTCACTGTCATCAAAATCTCCAGTGCCGTCATTATCCCAGTCGTACGTGTAAGCTCCACCACCACCGGTAACGGTAATGTCAATTGAACCATTTCCAGGTAATGTCTCAGGAGATACGCTATAAGAGATAACGATTGGATCACAAATTGGTGTGATAATTACTTGCCCATTTCCAGTGCCTACTCCTGCTGAATTATCTTGATTATATCCAGCATTGAAAGAGCCTGCTCCTCCACCGCCATTGAATTCTCCAAGTACAACTTCTCCGCCAGCACCACCGCCAGAGTAGCCTCCTCCGCCACCACCGCCAACAGCACCGCAACGAGCATTTCCACCTCCACCTCCGCCGTAGCCGCCATCAGCTGATGAAGCATCACTTCCTCCCCCGCTTCCGCCAGCAGCACCATCTAAAATTAGTTGACCTCCAGTGCATTCGTATGTGCATCCGTGGTCCGTACCGATATTACCACCAGATATCCAGCCAGCACCTCCGCCAGCCCAATAAGTACAGGTGGTTGGGGTTGTTCCTCCTTCACCTGCTGTGCCAGCACCATCAGGAATTCCATTTCCGTTAACACCATTTTCAGTGATAGACGCGTCAGTACCGTCTTTATATAAATCTCCACCGTCAGTAGCTCCAGATCCGCCACCACCTCCGGCAGCAATTAATAATTCAGCGTCAGCTTCAGTCCAAACAAAGGATCCACCTCCACCACCTCCAACATATTGAGCGCTTTCACCTTGTTCTCCAACAAGAATGACAAGATTGTCTCCTGGGTTTACGGCAAATGATCCCGTCATTCGAGCTCCTTTACCAGCAATGCCGCTATTTGCAGACATTCCATTTCCTCCTTCAGCTCCAGTTGTCTCTAATTCAATATAATAGACATCTGCAGGAACGGTATAAAACTGTAAATCTCCCGTGTAATCATACACATCTTGCCCCCAAACTGTTGATGCGCCAAATAGCATCAGTGCTGAAAAAGCAAGTTTCTTCAAAAAGTAATTCTGTTTCATGTTATAAAAGTTATGGTTATGTTCTACAAAGTTACTAAGAAATACCTCTATGTTTGATGTTAGCCGGCTGATTATTATCAGGTTTATAACAGAGAAAGGTCATCCGTCTTAGACGAATGACCTTTCATATAATGCGTGTGTGTTGCTTTAACTACTCTACGTTTTTAACTAAAATCGCTTCGCAATCAAATGTTGTTTCAGTTTTATCTTCAGTAATCGCGTCATATTCTGATTGCGCAACCTCTTCTCCGTTTTCAGCAGCATCGTCTAACAGGTGCTTTTGAAAATCAACCGTTAAAGTATCCATTACTGCTTGTCCCAATAAGATTGCCTCAGTACCAGAAGCAGTTTCTGTCGGAATGGTGAAGTGATCTCTTAAAAATACTCGGACAGATTCTTTATCTCCATTAGCGAAGGTAATCCAACATCCTGCTTTTTGACAAACTTCATCGATGGTAACTTTTACTTTACCTTCAAATCCGCCATTATCAGCAACCGATTGCATCATTTCTTCAGCGGAAATTTCATCTCCACTCGCTTCAATTTCAGAATGTCCGTAAAGGGTATAATCACCTTTTGCAACACCATCAAACGCCAATGACGTTTCTTCTTCCATATCAGTTTCGACCATTGTCGTGTCAACTGCTGTTGAATCAGCGTCGTTCTGTTCTGCTTCAGCATCATTATTTCCTCCACAAGAGGCGAATCCTAACATTCCAACTAGTGCTAATCCCCAAATTAATTTTCTATTCATGAGTTTAAAATTTCGTACGAAGATAGTTATTTTAAGCAATTGAAGTTCCGTTCGCAACTTGCAAGTCTGGCTTGAGTAGAGATACTTCTCCATTATTAAGTGCCCCCAACACAAGGCATTCACTCATGATGTTAGCAATTTGTTTGGGTGGAAAATTTACAACAGCAATAATTTGTTTTCCTAACAAGGATTCAGGTTCGTACAGCGCTGTAATTTGAGCCGAGCTTTTTAGCACACCTAATGGTCCGAAATCTATTTTTAAGAGGTAGGCTGGATGTCGCGCTTCTTTGAATATGCCAGCCTCTACAATAGTGCCAACTCGAATATCAAGGCTGCTAAATTGGTCAAAGTGAGTGTCTGGTTTTTTATTCACCACTACCCACCTCTAATTTGAAACCAACCCCATGAATATTATTGATCGATACACTTTCATCTGGTTTGAGGTATTTTCTCAATTTGGTTATAAATACATCTAAGCTGCGACCGACAAAATAATCATCCTGACCCCAAACGGCATTTAAAACAATGTCACGCGTCAGCACTTTATTGATGTTCTGCACAAGTAAATGCAAAATTTTCGTTTCTTTTTTTGTCAATTTTTTTTCTTCACCATTTGGATAAATCAATTTGAAGTTTTCACTGTCAAATACGATAGTGCCCAATTCAAAACGCGTTTCAATTGCTTGCCCATCAATGAGGTTGACTCTTTTTAATATGGCTTTAATACGCAATAAAAACTCTTCAGTACTAAACGGTTTGGTCAGATAGTCATCTCCTCCTGATTTGAATCCTTCTATTTTATCTTCGGTTTGATTTTTAGCAGTCAAGAAAAGAATCGGTATATCAACATTGATTTTGCGTATGTCTTTTGCTAATGTAAAACCGTCTTTTTTGGGCATCATCACGTCGAGAATGCACATGTGAAAAAGCTCCTCGTTGAATTTCTTTAATCCATCCACACCGTCAGAGCAAAGATTGACATCATAACCTTCTGATTTCAATTGGTCTTGAATTACGAACCCAAGATTGAAGTCGTCTTCAACCAATAAGATTTTTAGCTTCTCGCTCATAACGCTTTGTTTTTTGTGTTAATTGGAAGTGTTATTAAAAATTCACTTCCTTTGCCAACTATGCTCTTTACTTGTATGGTTCCATTCAGTGCCTCAATGATTGTCTTTACATAAAACAAACCAAGACCAAATCCTTTTACATCATGCAAATTACCAGTTGGTACACGATAAAATTTATCGAAAATGTATTTTAGGTTTTCGCGTGCAATCCCTTTTCCGTTATCTTTAATTCGAATGGTAACCTTACCCGTTTTTGGGTTGGTTGTTTCAATCAGAATTTGCGGTATGGCATCACAGTATTTTATGGCATTATCAATAAGGTTATTAATGATATTGGTTACGTGGACGATATCGGCACTGATTACATTTTGGTCGGCTGACAAAGTGAGCCTAATCGAACCACCCTTTTCCTCTAATTGATTGAATTCAAAATTGTCTTTAGCTTCTTCAATGATTTCATGCAAATCAATGGTGGTCAAATTCAATTTAACCTCCCCTTTATCTAGGTTCGCTGCGTTTAAAACTCGTTCCACTTGAGACTCTAAACGTTTGTTTTCTTTGTAAATAATACTAGCATAACGTAGTAATTTGTCCTGATCGACCTTACCTAAATTCATTAATGTTTCACTGGAAAGACCAATCGTTGCAATAGGCGTTTTGAGTTCGTGAGTCATGTTGTTTATGAAGTCATTTTTTATTTCAGAAAGTTTCTTCTGCCTAAAGATGATTGAAATAGAAAATCCAAAAAACACCAGAACGAATAAGATGATCCCGAACATATAATACCAAGGTGTCACGTCATGGGGTAGCTCTTCAATTGAAACATTCTCAACATCTGGAAATACGACCGAAAAATAATGTAAGTCAGAGTTTAATTTAACCTGAAGCTTTTTGTCCAAATGCTCATCACTTACGGAATGATTTGTAAAGGCTGAATCCCCTTCAAATTGAATATAGTCTCCATACACAATACTATCTGAAAAGCAGTCGTAAATGCCGTATTGAAAATCTTCTCGAATATTGTGATCGTAGAATTCATGCTTAAGTAAGAGCTCAAGTAAAAAAGGGTGTAGTGTATCCTGTAATTCAACCGTGAAATAATTCGAAGTTAATTGCCGCACATTTCCATAAAGGTCGCCAGGTTGTTGGTTGATGCGTTGAATCTCAGTAGCTACATTTTTGAGCGCAATTGTAACTTGGTCTGCAAATTGCGCTTGGCTCAGACTATCTTGCCGATTTTGAATAGCAATATTTGTCTCTTGAAAGTCAATATTCTTTTGTATCCAAAAAAATTGAATGGTGAGAATACTCAGTATAGAGGCAATCCCCAGAAATATGACTGTTCTCAGATTTTTATTGCTCATTTTCAGTTAAAAATACGTGTAAATATCCTTTAAATAGAAGAGACAACAAGTGAATCATTCACTTTTAACTAAAAATTAAGAAATAAGGGGGGGGTAATGATCCTACATAAATGTCTTAATAGATAAGCGTGTAGGACACTTCTCGTTCATTGCCTTTACCATCTTCTGCAAAAATCCGGATCGTATTATTTCCTTTTTTGAGCAGTGGTTTGCTTCTTTCATCGAGCGGAATGATATAACGTTGTTTGGGACGGTCATAGATGGTTAAAACCCAGGTATCGTTCAGATAAGATTTAAAAGTCCAGACTCCTGATAGATTATCATCAATAGCCATTTCAAGTGTCCGATATTTGGTAATTGTCTTACCTTCATTAAAATCGAGCGGTTTTATTACTGGGGCAATCGTGTCGACCACTAAAGTGTAGGTTCCAAAGCCTCGAATAGCAGATTCAATCCATCCATCTACATAATCACCGCCTTTAAAACTGAGATAACCACGATCCGAGATTAACCCAATTCCTATTTTGTACAAAGGAAAGTCTTCAGGCAGATTTTCTGGCACCTTAATTCTTACATCAAATTTTCGTTGCACCGGAACACTGTATTCTCCAAATTGATAGGTAGGCGACAAGTACTTATTTGAAGAATCAACACGATATATAACTTGCAACGGTTCATAAAAACAAGCAGGTTCAATAAGCAATTGAAAATCTTCTTTCATAAAAGTATTGACCGAATCCGGGAAAAAATAGCGATTATTTGCATTAAATGGATTTGGTTTAGCTTCATTGGAAGGAGCAGTCAATGTAAACTGAAGCATAATGGAATTCCCATGTACGTCTTTTGCCGTGAAAGAATAATTTCCAGCGGCTTCGGTCCAATTTATTTTCCCATCGTTTTGCGGATAGATTTCGAGCGGATTAATGATCGTTGAAAAATGTTTATGTATATTTTTTTTCTCCTGTTTAAACGCCCAATAGTCTTGGTGAGAGTTAAGAAAACGGTTGTGTTCAAAATCGATATAATCAATTTGTTGTTCGTGTTTTTGGATATCGTCTTTGAGTAAAGTGGTATGATGCACACCACAAACATTATTAGCAGCATCTAGTTTGTCAGTCGTGTGGAAACCAATACCTAATTTTGAGTTTTCGGTAACTAACGAACTCAAGTCGATTGGTTGATTATTATTAATAACCCATTTGCGCGCCTTTTCTTGACAAGAAAAGTATTTCGTTTTGCCAGGAATCATATAACCTTCTGGAGTAATTGCATAAAATTTCACGCCCGAAAGTCTCGGTGGACGCTTATCTGAAATCATTTTACGATAGCAATTAAATAATAATGGATTTAATGCATGCTCGGTTACCGTTTCTCTTATTTCAAAATGAAGGTGTGGCGCGTAAGAACTGCCCGAGTTGCCAGAAAATGCAATCAAGTCACCTTTTTTAACGAATATCGAATCTGTTAGAACGATTTCGTCGATGGTATGGCTTTCTTGTTTTTTCTGCTGCGCATAGATGATAGAATCAACTGCTGCAGGGAAGCGGCTCAAGTGGGCATAAAGACTCGTTAGTCCATTTGGGTGATCGATATAAATGGCTTTACCATATCCCCAAGGAGAAATTCTGACTCGCGAAATATAGCCATCTTCAATCGCAAATATTTTTTTCCCAACGACGCCTTCTGTTTTGATATCTAAACCAGTATGAAAATGATTGCCACGCATTTCGCCAAAATTTCCCGAAAGAATAAGAGGGATACTCATAGGGGCGGCCAGATCGATCTCATCAAAGTTGATGCTTTTTGGTTCATAGGATTGTCCAAAAGATATCAGCGGTAAAAAAATAAACAAGCGAATCAGGTGCGACATAAAATCAATCTTTTTTTGGGTAAAAAACAAAAATAGTTCCATACTTCCGGGATTGTCAAACGTACCGGAAATTCTTATTAAAAAACGGTTTTTAATAAATAGAGAATAATTGCTTTGAAATTGGCGTTCCGAATTGTATTTTTGTATCGTCTATTAAGAACCTTACCCGTAATGTCGGAAACTAAAACATTGATATCGGAATTAGATCAGAAAGTATCAGGTTTGCTGGAGCGTGTTCAGCATCTGCACCAAGAAAATCTGTCTAATAAATCGAAAATTGAAACTTTAGAGGCTGACTTACAAGTAAAGGCAAATGAGTGTGAGCACTTGAAAAATGAAAACGAGTTACTCAAACAACAAGAGTCAACTAATTCTGAGGTTGTGAAAGACCAAGAAGAGTTGAAAGGAAAAATAGGCGAGATGGTTAAGGAAATCGACAGATGTATTTCGTTACTAAAAGTGTAAGAGAAGATGGATAAGGTTGCTTTAAAAATAATTATTGCAGGAAGAACTTATCCCTTGACGATAAAGAAGGAAGAAGAGCAGGCAATTAAAGATGCTGCAGAACGCATCAATAGAAATATAAAGAAACTCCAAGGGAGTTACGCAGTGAAGGATATGCAGGACTTATTAGCAATGACAGCTTTGCAAATGGCTGTACAAAGTGATCCTGCAAAACAACAAACGCCCGACTTTAGCACT
>JAURQI010000136.1 GCA_030836155.1 Crocinitomix sp. | reverse complement strand
TGGAAAAAGAAGCCGTTCAGTTTTGACAAAACGCCTTGTGTTTTTATTTTAGGCACAACCCGACAGCAATGATTTTGCGTTTCATTTCTGAGGATAAAAGAGATTAAGCACGGTTTTTGAGCCGATACTGTAACCCAAAGAAAAAAACACGTAATGGAAACAAGTTTAAAATTATTTCGAACAGCGAGAGAAAATGTCATTAGAATATTAGATGGCTTGACATTGGAAGAAGTCAATACAATTCCAGAAGGTTACAATAATAACCTGATCTGGCATGCTGGCCATTTGGTTGCAACGCACCGTGGTCTGGTTTATTCCTTGGCTGGCATTGACAGTGAATTAGATAAAGATTTTATTCAACGATATAAAAAAGGAAGCAAACCAGAACAGCCGGTGGATCAAGAGGAATATGAAATGATTACAACTGCAATTCTGAATCAGGTTGATGAATTACAAGAAGATTTGAAGAATGGTGTTTTGAAACAATATCAACCGTATCAGACATCTTTTAATTTCGAGATCACATCTAATGAAGAGTCGATAGAATTTAATAATATGCATCAGGCATTACATATCAGCAGTATGATGGCGCTCAAAAGAAAATTAAAATAATGATAAAGAGAATTTTTTTAATCATAACACTGGGCTTGGCATATAATGGCATAGCTCAAACAGCAGAGGAGTATTATGATCAATCCTATGATTATTATGCTGCTGGAAAGTATAAAGATTGTATCAACCTGTTGGATATGGCCATTAGAAGGGATGCCATCTCGGAGCATTATCTCCTAAAGGCCCAGGCTTATGAACAATTGGCGAAATATGATAAACTATTAGAGACATTAAACGATGGTTTAGCCATGTATCCAGATGATCCTTGGTTGTACAACGAGCGTGGATATTTTTACCAACGAACAGGGAAAGCAGACCCTGCTATACGCGATTATAGCCTAGCGATTAAGTTTGCAGGTAATAACGATTCGCTGGTCGATGTTTTTATGCTAAATCGCGGAACGGCAAAATCGTCAAAACGTGATTTTGAAGGAGCTTATGAAGATTACATCTTCTGTTATAATTTCGACTCAACCGATATAGGCGTACTGAATAACTTAGCGGTTGTTTGTGATGAAGTAGGAAGAGATGATGAAGTATTAATGTACCTGCATAAAGTGATAGAGGTTGACACAACAGCTTGGTTTGCTTATGGTAATATTGGTTTTGCATATCAACAAAAAGGAGATTATGAAAAGTCAATTGAATATTTTGATATTGTCCTAAAAGATAATCCGGAAGAGGCATTTGCCCTCAGCAATAAGAGTTATAGTAATTATAAATTAGGCAATCTCAAAGCAGCGTTAAAAGATGTGAATAAGTCCATCGAATTATTACCTGCGAATGCTTATGCTTATCGGAATCGCGCGCTGATTTATATTGAAATGGGTAAAACTAAAAAAGCCTGTTCTGATATGGAAATGGCATTGCAAGAAGGCTTTACACAACGTTATGGTAAAGAAGTTATCAACCTACAAAAGAAATATTGTCACTAGCAAATAAATTCTTTTTATTTCTCATTTGCCTCATTGGGCTTGAGAATTTGGCCTTAGCCCAGTTGCAGACCAATAATTGGCCTGTGCGTGATGAATTTACTTTTTCTCAACCACATCAATTGAGTTTTTATGACTTAAAAGGTCCAGTGAAACAAGCCTCTCAAATCGTCTATGAAAATAAGAGACGGCGATGGTGGTCCATTCGAAAGAAGGAAATAGTTGTTAAAAATTTTCGGGTCGGTACTGAATTTTTGATTTCTTTTAATGAGAATGGACATCTAACTTATGGTATAGAGGAGCGAGAGGATAAGTCAATTTCCACTTTTTCAATTAGGGCAGAAGTAGACACAATATATTATGAATACAATCAAAATGATCGTGTTTCTGTATGTCGCACAAGTCGAGGTTACGCCAATGTTTACGATTCCATCTTTTACAATGAGGCGGATTTACCTGCCCGTTATGTTGATTATGGTTTTGATGGCAAAGTCATGAATGAATTAATTTATCGATACGATCAGAAAGATCGATTAATTCATCTGGATCGTTTCTATACTGGCAGTCTTTTTACAACGGAAGATTATACATACCTCGATTCAACCTACGAAGTGGAGGCAAAACGCTATTTCCTGAGCGGTGGATTTGCATCTGAAAAGCGCATACACCAATTAAACGGAGAGATATTGAATCAAAAAATTGATTACCCCAATGGACCTAATTCTGAAATGAATATTATCAGGGATGAGGATGGAAATGTACTGGTGTATGAGGATAAAGAATGGAACGCTGAAGGAGTACTTACAAAAAACCAGAAGAAAGAATACCGGTATAACCTGAACGGCGACATCATCAAAGCCAATTTATACGGGGATACACAACATCGAAAAGGCAATTATTTAACAAGTGACTGGAATTATCAATATGATGAGTCTGGTGAGCTAAAGCAAGTTATTGGTCAATGGTATGACCAGGCAGGTGGAGTCTACAAAAAAGAAATAGAGTCTCGCTTTTATGATGAGAAAAACAATTTGATACAAATTAACAGAGAAACGGGACAAGAAGGCGAAATGAATGACTCAAATGACACGAAGTTGATCTACGATGAGTTAGGTAATTGGTTGAGAAAAGAGTTTTATTTCGCTGGAAAGAAACAATACGTCATAGTCCGTGAGATTTCTTATTATGAATCGTAGTCCTTCTTGATCAACCTGATAGAAAATTTTTACGATTATTGCCCCTCCTTCTTTGTGAAATCAGGTTAAAAAAAGAACAATACCTCTTTTATCTCAGCTCAAAACCGTAATAAAACAATAAGCCTGCCTGAGATTTATCTACCTTCACATGATATTCCTTCCCTGTTTCGCAATAACAATCATCACAATTATCCAAACGCTCACCATTCACACGAATTTTGAGTGGAATAATGCCGTCTGCTTTCAATAAAATCTCTAGCGCATTTTTTGATTTTCGATCATTATTTATGTTTACCCACGTCGGAGGGCAATTTGTTTCATGATAAACCATCCATTGACCATCCGTCGTCTTAGCGCAACTATTGGTCATAAAATGAAGAAAGACGAATAAAAACAAGGGTAAAATGTACTTTTTCATAATGATCTTTTTAAATGATTGCACAAGTTCGACTGAACGAACGTTTTCAAGCGTACTGATTAAAACCAAATACAGTTGTTAAGATGTCAACAAATTCATTCCAAAACGGGTGCAATTTTGTATATTTGTTGACTGCAAATTCAGAATATTCATGGA
>JAURQI010000135.1 GCA_030836155.1 Crocinitomix sp. | reverse complement strand
GCTGTATATGTCAAAGAAAAGTACTGATTAAGGGTAGTCGGATTAATTTCAAAAGATTTAGTAAACGGAGTTAATCCAGTCATCTCTGAAGCGAAGCACACTTTTTCATCATCTTCAAACACCAATAAAGGCTTTATCCCTGCGAGATCTCTTGCCAAAACCAAACGATTTAATTGCCGATCATAAAATGCGAGGGCATAAAATCCGTTGAGCGATTTCAATGCCTCTTCCCCATTCATAATCAAATGCTTTAATAAAACTTCTGTGTCTTAATTGGTAGTGAATTTAACTCCATCTTTTTCCAAATCATTTCGTAACGATTTATAATTATAGATCTCACCATTAAAAACGAGACAATATCGGCCATCTGCGGATTCAAAGGGCTCATTTGAGCGAGGTTCACAATCAATAATTGCGAGACGTGTGTGTCCTAAAGCACAATTGGTATAAGATTTGATTCCTAGATAATCAGGACCGCGGTGTTTTAAAGCCTCTGTGGCGGCATGAATAAAGCCAAAGGCATTTCTACCTTCACTTTTTTTTGCCCATATTCCTACTAAACCACACAAAGTCCTAAATTTGTTCACAAATATAGACGAATCATAATATATTGAATATCATGCGCATCATATTCCTTTTCATCAACGTTTTTATAAGCGTAGTCACTATTCATGCGCAAGTAGCGGAAGAACCAGTAAAACCGAACACTTATGTGCAGCAATATGCTGACGAAATAATGGAAAAGGCGAGCCTAAAGCAGGCAGCTTTCAGTTTTTACGTAAAGGACATGAATTCAGGAGCTGTGGTTGCTCAATTCAATGAAAACATGGCAATCCCAAGTGCTTCAACTATGAAATTAGTTACTACGGCTACCGCTACTCAGTTCCTGGGACGCGGCTATGTTTTCAAAACGAAATTAATGTATACCGGGTCACTTGATACAACCAGCGGCATTCTGCATGGAGACCTTTATATTATAGGAGGCGGTGATCCCACCTTAGGATCTCGCTATTACAATGACGAAGGCCATGAGCGCGATTTTTTATATCAATGGGCTGAAGAAGTTAAATCGGCAGGCATTAAAGAAGTCGATGGTCGCATTATTGCCGACGGATCTAAATACAACTACGACGGCGTTCCATCTGGCTGGGTTTGGGGTGACTTAGGAAACTATTACGGCGCTGGACCAGCCGGATTGACCATATTTGACAATATGTGCAAATTACATTTTAGCACACCAACTACTGCTGGACAGCAAACTGAACTAACCTGTATAACGCCCTATATACTAGGGTTAGAGGTTGAAAACAGGGTGAAATCAGCTGATTCCAAAAGTGATAATGCCTATGTTTATGGTGCCCCTTTTTCGTTGGATTGGTTTGTTGAAGGTTCCATTCCAAAAAACAGAGAAGATTTTACTGTTAAAGCCAGTATACCTGATCCAGAATTTGTAGTGGCTATTGAGTTTGACCAAGTACTGGGAGAAAGCGGCGTACACGTTTGTTATGCACCAACAACACGTCGACAACTCAATAAAAACATTCCTTTTGAAACACCCAAGATGACCTTGATTCATGAACATCAATCTCCAAGCCTCACTTCGATCATGAACTGGGTAAATAAAAAGAGCGTTAATCTCTTTGCTGAACATGTCTTGTGTGAAATCTCATACAAACAATCAGGCTATGGCTCAACCTACAACGGCGCACAATACTGCATGAATTATTGGCAAAACAAAATAGGAAACGGGCTCTTTATGACTGACGGAAGTGGTTTGTCACGCTCCAACGCGGTCTCCGCGTCATTTTTAGTTAGGTTGCTTACATATATGCACAAAACCAAAGCAGGAGAATCATTTAAATCAAGTCTCGCTGTCGCCGGCAAATCAGGAACAATGGCAGGTATGGGTAGAGGAACTTCAGCAGCTGGCCGTGTATATGGCAAAAGCGGAACGATGACACGAATTAAATCTTACGCAGGTTATGTAGACACTCAAAACGGTAAAAAACTGGCATATGCTATGATTATCAATAACCACAGTTGCAGCAACGCTCAGATCAAGAAGTATTTCCAATTCCTTATGGTTAAGATGGCTCGCTACTAAGCCTATCGACCATTTACAAGAGGATTCTATTCAAAACAAGTCCAAACGCCAAAAGGCTGCAAGTCTTGCAGAACTGACACGCTTTACTTTTCAACAATTCAATGCTTATGATTTAAGTCGATAAAGCACTTCTTTTTCAGTCGATTTTTTATTAAATTAGGAGCAAAGAATCAACTATATGTCTAAAAACCTCAGTGAACTATCCGGCAGAAAAGGCCTTGAACACAATTTATTTGAAGAACTAGGACTTGCCTCAAAGTCAACAGGAACGCCGAGTAAAAAAGATTTAGAACGTCTTGCTGAAGAGTTTCTAATTGGAAAATCAACAACATACGGAGCAGCTACTTTTTATGATTTCATGAAGCCTGAAAATCAAAATAAAAAGGCTTATGTCTGTAATGGAACCGCTTGTTTATGCAGCGGTAAGCAAGAATCTGTTCAAACTGCACTTGAAAACCATATGGACGCCAGTGAGATAGGTCATATGACCTGCTTAGGGCGCTGTCATGAAAACGGCGCATTCCATTATCAAGGCCATAACTACTCTGCAAAGACAGAAGCAGAAATAGCTTCAATCATTCAGGACAATAAGAAAAATGACCAAGATCATTATGAAGCAAAGGCTTCAGGAAAAGCAGTTTTAACTGCACCTTATAGTGATTTCGAAGCCTTTTACAGTTTATTGGAAGTGGCTTTAGATAAAGGCCAAGATTGGGCCTTAGAAGAAATTAAGAAATCAAATATCAGAGGTCGTGGAGGAGCAGGATTTCCAATGGGATTCAAATTGGAGTCTTGCAAAAACACAGCATCTGATCAGAAGTTCATTATCTGTAATGCTGACGAAGGGGACCCAGGCGCTTATTCAGATCGTTATCTCCTCGAGAAACGTCCACATTTTGTATTATTTGGTATGATGATCGCTGGATTTATCACGGGTGCAGACTATGGAATACTTTACATCCGAGCAGAATATCCTGACAGTGTTAAGATCATACAAGAAGCCATTAATCAACTAAAAGCAAATGAACTATTAGGTGAAAATATTCTAGGTAAAGGCTTCAATTATAACTTTAAAATCATCCAAGCCCAAGGAGCATATATTTGTGGGGAAGAGACCGCTTTAATTAATTCAATCGAAGGTCAACGACCGGAGGTTCGAACCAGACCTCCCTACCCTACACAGCAAGGTCTTTTTAACAAACCTACCATCGTCAATAATGTCGAGACATTAGCTGCTGTTCATGCAATTCTAAAGGATGGAGGTGAAACTTACGCTAATATTGGAACAGCTAAGTCAAGCGGAACAAAACTTGTTTGTTTGGATAGTTTCTTCAATAAGCCAGGTATTTATGAAGTAGAAATGGGAACACCTTTATCAACAGTTGTCCATGACCTGGGGGGTGGATTTAAAGAACCTGTAAAAGCCATGCAAATTGGTGGTCCATTGGGTGGATTAGTTCCCAGCTCAAAAATTAATGAATTATCAATAGACTTTGAATCCTTTTCAAATGCAGGTTTTTTATTGGGGCACGCCTCAATCGTTTCTGTACCGAAAACCTTTCCGATTATTAAATTTATTGAGCATCTATTTGATTTCGCGGCATTTGAAAGCTGTGGAAAGTGCTTCCCATGTCGACTAGGCACAAAACGTGGTCACGAAATGTTTCAAAAAGCAGCAGCTGGAGAAAGCCAATTGGATCGTGACTTGTTAAATGACCTTTTACATACACTTGAAACAGGATCGCTCTGTGCTCATGGAGGTGGAATACCATTGCCGGTAAAGAACGCCGTGACTTATTTCGATCAAGAATTAAAAACATACTTCAAAAACTAGAATTTCCAAATTTTAAAAGCATAACTTCATGAAAGTAGCCTATATAAATAATCAGCCATTTGAAATTAAGCCAGGAGAGTCTATGTTAGACTTTTTGCGCAGAAATCATACTGCAAAAGTACCGACACTTTGCGATGCTCCGAATCTTGAAGCTTTTGGATCCTGCCGTGTATGCAGCGTTGATGTAGCATTATCCGAAGATGGTCAAACGAAAACGATGGCTTCTTGTCATACGCCTATTACTGAAGGACAATATATCTATCCAGAATCTCAGAATGTACAGCGTTTAAGAAAAAACATTATGGAGTTGGTCTTAACCGATCACCCTTTAGATTGCTTGACTTGTGAAGTAAACGGAAATTGTGAGCTACAAGATGTGGCCGCAGAGGTTGGCATTCGTGAGGTGCGTTATGAAGATGGCGACAATCACCTGGACAAGACAAAAGATTTATCGCACCCGTACATGACTTCGGACTTTTCTAAATGCATCAATTGTTACCGCTGTGTAAGGGCTTGTGATGAAGTTCAAGGTGAATTTGTACTAAGTATGTCAGGTAGAGGTTTTGATAGCCATATTATTAAGGGTATCGATCAAAGCTTTATGGAATCAGATTGTGTCAGTTGTGGAGCTTGTGCTCAAGCTTGCCCAACCAGTGCTATTTCTGATGTATTCCAATCAAAGTCTGTCAAACCAGAAGAAACAACTCGAACTATTTGCACCTATTGCGGTGTAGGATGTAATCTTGAAGTTGCTACAAGAAATGGAGAAATACTATCGATTCAGGCGCCATATGAGGCGGAAGCCAATGGAGGTCATACTTGTTTAAAAGGTCGATACGCATTTAAATTTTATAATCACCCTGAGCGTCTAACATCACCGATGATAAAGCGTAATGGTGAATTTGAAGAAGTAAGTTGGGATGAAGCATATGATTTTATAGTAGATGAATTTCGCCGTATCATACGAGAAGATGGACCAGACGCGATCGCTGGTATCAGTTCAGCACGTACCCCAAATGAAGAGAATTATTTGATGCAGAAATTCATGCGTGCCATCGTTGGAACAAATAATATCGATTGCTGTGCACGTGTTTGCCACTCTCCTACTGCGCTTGGAATGCAAAGAGCATTTGGAACAGGAGCTGCTACCAACTCAATTGAAGATTTAGACCATACCGACTGTATTATTGTGATTGGAGCCAATCCAACAGATGCGCATCCCGTTACGGGAGCCCGCATTAAACAACAATTCATGAAAGGTGTTACGAGTATTGTAATCGACCCTAGAAGAATTGAATTGGCAAAATATGCCAATTATCATTTACAATTAAAGCCCGGAACTAATGTTGCCCTGCTTAATATGATGTTGTATTATATTATCAGTGAAGGTGTTGAAGACAAAGCATTTATTGAAAGTAGATGTGAAGGCTATGAAGAGATGAAGGAAGAAATACTTCGTTTAGACATGAATGAATTGTCTGCAATCACAGGTGTTGACAAAGATTTGGTGCGTGAAGCGAGCATGGCTTATGCGAACTCAAAAGCGGCTATGGAGTTTCATGGATTAGGAGTAACAGAGCATTATCAAGGAACGTTCACCGTACAATTGATCGCTGACTTGGCGATGATCACCGGTAATATCGGCAAAAAAGGTGCGGGCGTTAATCCATTGAGAGGTCAAAACAATGTTCAAGGTGCTGCAGATATGGGTGCTCAACCGCATCAAGGAGCTGGTTATTTGGATGTTACCAACCCAGAAATCAACGAGAAATACAAATTGTTTTACGACTCAGATGTCGTTCCTTCACATGTAGGATATAAGATTCCTGAGATGTTTAACGCTGCGATTGACGGAAAGTTAAAAGCTTTATGGCTTATTGGTGAGGACGTCGTTCAAACTGATCCAAATACAAATAAAGTAAAGAAAGCCATGGACAGTCTTGATTTGTTGATTGTTCAAGAGTTATTTATGACTGAAACAGCTAAGCACGCTACAGTCATTTTACCAGGGGCATCGTTCCTTGAAAAAGAAGGAACGTTTACAAACGGTGAACGACGTATTCAACGCGTTCAGAAGGTAGTAGAGCCATTAGAAGGCACAAAGCCAGACGGGCAGATCATTGTTGACATCATGAACCGTATGGGATATAAACAGGCAGATTACACTGCGGCTGGAGTCCTAGAAGAAGTCTCTCAAATTGTACCATTCTTTAGAGGTGTTGTGTGGGAAGAGCTTGGTGATAATGGAAAACAATGGCCTGTTCAAGCAGACGGCACGGATACTCAACTACTCCATATTGAAGAATTTAAGCGTGGAAAAGGACAGTTCTCTTTCTTCCCGTACAAACAATCATTGGAAGTTGAAAAACACGAAAAGGACTTTCCTTATATCATCACAACCAATCGTGAGTTAGAACATTATAATTGTGGAGCAATGACGAGGCGTACTGGAAATGTTGAGATTTTGACAGAAGATGTGCTGCTGATTCACCCAGATGATGCTAAAGCAAACGGAATTGAACAAGGTGATATGGTTTGTGTGGAATCACCAAGAGGAAAAGTTGATATTAAAGCAGAGATAACGGATGAAATGAAGCCTGGAATTTTAAGTTCAACGTTCCACTTCCCCGAAATCATGTTGAACATTATAACTTCTGATGAGCATTGTACAGAAGCCATGTGTCCAGAATACAAGGTTGTATCGTGTAGAATTAGAAAAAGCAAAGGAAAATTCAAGCAAATGGCCAATGCTTAACCTTGAACGCTAAGTTTATCGACTACGTATAGAATCGGATTCAAAACTGATTCTCCAAGCAATATTGATCTTTCATCAGACCAACCATAAATGGGGTCGGGTAAATCGTCATTATCTTTGAAAGGCATCTCTATTGTAAAAGCTAGACAGTTAAAACGATGACCGACTGCGTTTGAACAAACCGTTAGATTAGCCGTTCCCGGTTCATCCTTTCCATAATTATATTCATCCTGAAAATCGGGAGAAAAAGCCATCCAGGCATCTTTAAACATTTTCTCAAGATTGGCGATATGTGCTGAATAACCAGGAACACCCTCTCCACCAGCAACAAAATTGTATGGAATCTCTTCATCACCATGAACATCCAAAAGAAGGTCAACTCCAGTTTCATCCATCTTTTTAAGCACATGATAAACCTCAGGACTTCTTTTTTTTGATGGATTCGCCCATTCGCGATTTAGATTCGCTCCAGCCGCGTTAGACCGAAGATTTCCTGCAATTGCACCATCTGGATTCATGTTTGGAACAATATAAAAACAAGCCTGCTCTAATAACTTTCGTGAAACAGGATCAGCCTCATCTAAAAGACGATCGACAAAACCTTGCATAAACCATTCCGCCATACTCTCACCTGGATGTTGACGTGCAACGATCCAAATATTATTTCCAAACCCCTCATCACCAACAACCAATAAATCGATATCCCGACCTTCAACAGTTTCTCCTATCACATCAACTCGACATAAATCTGACAATTGTGCGCGGTGAATCAAATTTTGATGTGCTTGATACGAAAATGGAGCAAAATAGGCAAAGTAAATACTATTATTAGATGGTTGATAATCAATTTTTAACTGACCATCTTCATAACGTGTCGGAACGCGAAACCATTCAATACAATCATATGAAGCACAAGCATGATAATTCTCCCAACCATCAGGATAACTTGACTCACTCGCATTAATGATGCTCATTTTGCAAGGGATATCTAATGCACCCGTCAATCGAAAATGAAACCATTGTAAAAAGTCAGAATTTGTATCCTTTCTAATTTTTAAATCGATTTTACCATTTTCTTCAATCGAGACAATTTCAATATTGCCACTGTCAAAGTTAGAGGAGATTTTCATATGCTTGTTCATTTATATGAGGTATGTAAAAATACAGATTTTGCTATGATTTTCAGCAAAACACCGGCTTATCTACTTATCCTTCTTAACCAGTTCAGGAAAATCTTTTTTAAAACGCTTCAAGCGAGGAACCGAAACAGCCTTTATATAAGGATGATCCGGATGCTTTCGCTCATAATCTTGATGATAGTCCTCACCCATCCAAAATTTATCAAACGCTTTGACTTCACTCGCGACTTTGTAACCTTGGTCTTCAAGTACTTTAATTTTAGCCTCTATTATCTTTCTCTCCTGGTCATTTTGATAGAAGGCAATCGAACGGTATTGGCTTCCAATATCATTTCCTTGGCCATTGACTTGCTCAATATTTTGTGTTCCAAAATAGACGTCAACCAGTTCCTTAAAAGAAACTACTTCTGGGTCATAATAAATCTCAACCGACTCAGCATGACCCGTTATACCGGTATTAGATGCTTCATAAGTTGGGTTATCCGTATGCCCTCCAGCATAACCATTGTACACTTCCTCTACCCCTTCAATATGCTCATAAATGGCCTCGACACACCAAAAACAACCACTAGCAAAATATGCACGTTCGTAACCACTGAGATCCTTTTTATTGGTTATATCCACTCCATCAATACTTTGGCCTGCATCACAACCGACCGCCACAAAAGTAAGACCTACTAACAATAAAACATTACTTAAACTCAACTTCATATAAATCATTTTAGCTTTGGTCGCATGCGCCTCTATTTTCTTACAAAGACTGCTCCAAAATAAATTCCAATCAATTATTTATCTATCTTAACCGAATATATGAAGTTTACAGAATTAGAGCTTAAGGAACAACTCTTAGAAGCCTTGTCATACATGGGATTTGAAAATGCTACTCCAGTTCAAGAGATGGCAATCCCAGTCATTTTAAAGAATCAGGACATTCTCGCATGCGCACAAACAGGTACGGGAAAAACCGCAGCCTTTGTATTGCCCATTTTAAATAAATTAGTCGGAAAACCCGACACCAGTATCAACACATTAATCATTGTCCCAACCAGAGAGTTGGCTGTCCAGATAGAACAGCAAATCCAGGGATTATCGTATTTCCTTTCGGTAGGTTCAAAAGCCGTTTATGGCGGAGGCGATGGAAAAGATTGGGCAGAACAAAAAGTAGCACTCACTGAAGGAACCGATATCATAGTCGCGACTCCGGGTAAATTACTCTCCCATTTAAAGATGGGTTATGTAAAGTTTGACAAAGTTGAACACTTGGTCTTAGATGAAGCCGATCGAATGTTAGACATGGGGTTCTATGACGACATTATGAAGATTAGCTCTTTTTTACCAAAGAAGCACCAAACATTATTGTTTAGCGCAACCATGCCCAGTAAGATTAAGACATTGGCTAGAAAGCTACTTCATAACCCTGAAGAAATTTCATTGGCCGTTTCAAAACCTGCTGCTGGGGTGTCACAAAATGCCTACCTGGCCTTTGATAATCAAAAACAGGCTGTTTTAAAGCATATACTTGATGAGCGTAAAGATTACGAAAGTATTATTGTATTTACTTCATCAAAAGCAAAGGTTTCGGATATCAACCGTAATTTACGCAAAGCCGGGTTCGCTTCTCGCACGATCAGCTCAAACCTCAATCAAACTGAGCGCGAAGAGGTCTTGAGAGCGTTTAGAGCCCGCAAGGTCAGAATACTGGTCGCAACAGACGTTATGTCTCGTGGAATTGATATTAAGGAAATCAATATGGTCATTAATTATGATGTGCCACATGATCCGGAGGATTATGTCCATCGTATTGGCCGAACGGCAAGAGCGAATACAAAAGGAGAAGCTTTTACACTTGTCAATCCAAAAGATTTTTCAAAACTAAAAAGGATAGAGAAGTTGATCGAGGCAGAAGTTCCAAAACTAGAAACACCTGCCGAATTTGGAGAAGCGCCCGTCTGGGGTAAATCAAGTTCACCCAATCGTTCGCATGGAGGGCAAAAAAAGCGTTTCCCGAATCGCAACAAGAAAAAAAGACCTCAATCCAAGCAAAACGGCGGTCAAAACAACGTAAAAAAGGATAATCAATAATTGAAACGATTACCAAATAATTCGTTTTAATGCGCGAAAGATAAATTGTTAACAGGTTTTAATCATCTTTAACAATCTAGCCGAAAATTTCCTTGTATTTTTGTGATTCATTAACAAAAACATCTATGTATAAAAAATCATTTCCCCTACTCGGGCTGCTATTCTTAGTAGCCTTAAATGCTCCCGCGCAAAATAAATCATATCAAGGCCTTTTATGGGAGATTTCGGGAAATGGACTGGAAACTTCGAGCTTTTTATATGGAACGATGCACGTTTCAAACAAACTGGCGTTTAACGTAAGTGACTCATTTTATTATTCACTAAATAGCGTTGATGCAATAGCGCTTGAATCTTCTCCTGCTGATTGGATGGAAGATTACCGAGAGATGGGTGCGTTTAACAATCGTGGCTACGGTTATGAAGGCTTCTATAAAGAAGCTTTTAAAGTCAAAACACCGAGTGCTGATCTGGCATATCAGCTGATGGAGAATAAAAATGGTTTAATGAATCAAATACTCTATCGTTTTCGTCCTGGAAATGAAGATTATCAAGAGGATACCTTTTTGGACATGTTCATTTTTCAGGCTGGGGCCAAAAATGAAAAACCCATTTATGCTTTAGAAACCTTAGAAGAAGTTGTTGATATATCCATCAAAGCAATGAAACCTGATGAAGACTACATTGAAGACAACAGCCGAAATAATTTTTTAGAAAATGACGGACAGCGTAAATTTGTTTTATTAGAAGAAGCTTATAGACGTGGAGATTTAAATGCTATCGACTCCCTAAGTAAAGCTGATAATCCGACCGCAGTGTATCATGACTATTTTATCGTTGAAAGAAATAAGAACATGGTTCGCCGGGTGGATTCATTATTAAAAGATCAATCACTATTTATAGGTATCGGAGCTGCTCACCTACCAGGGAAAGAAGGCGCAATTGAACTCCTTCGGGATAGAGGGTACACTGTTCGTCCCGTCAACCCAAAATCAACGGGGAAATCTCATAAAATGAGAAAAAAACTGGAAAGCCTCTACCGACCGGTAGATTTTCAACCGTATGAAACGCAAGATGACTTTATCAAAGTAGCTGTTCCTGGAAAGCTTTATCGCATGCCTTCAGGTGAGCGCGGTAAAATGGAGTATTTATGCCCTGAACCTATTAATGGTGGTTATTTTAGCGTAGTTCGTCGATTTACATTCGGTAGTATCTTTAATAAAGATATTAACCATTATAAAGCCACATTCGACAGTCTACTCTACATCGCGACACCTGGTGAATTAATCAAAAAGGAAGACATTTCCGTCAACGGTCATGAAGGCTATCGAATCTTAACGATGACCAGCAAAAATGCCTATGTAAACTATAATGTCTTTTTCACCCCTACTGAGATTGTCATGTTCAAGGGGTACGGAACAGACGATTATATTTTAAAAAGTCGACCTAAAACTTTTTTCAGCGAAATCGCATTAAAACCTGCACATAGTAATTGGCAAGATGTTTCGCCTAAATATGGTGGAGCGACATGGAAAATGAAAGGATTAGTTTCCTCGCAGGATATGATTGAAGGCATGGATGATAAGGAAATTGATCCTTTATTTCAATCTTATGATAGTGAGACTGGAAATTACTACCTCACAATGCGTTATAGCTATAATGATCTAGATTATATCGAAGAGGATTCTTTTGATTTAGCTTATTTAGGAGAAAATTTCGCAAAGTTAATAGGTTATGAAATTGATCAGACAAACCTCGTGACAAGTGATCCTTATACATATGTTCAACAAGAATTAAAGGTTAAAGAAGAAAATAATGATCAGAAAGAAAAATTACGTCAAAAAATAATCACCAAAACAGGCTATTATTATCTCATGTTAACAACTGCCGAAGGCGAAGATGCTGACACCTTTTTTGATTCCTTTACTTTTTCAGATTTTAAGATCGACGATACGTTTGAAACCTATACGGATACGTCTATTTATTATACTGCAGAGACTTATATTAAGGAGGAGTTACCTCAAATGCCGAACGGATATTATAACCGCTATCGTGAAGAAGAGGAAGAGGACAACTCCTTTAAATCAAGAGAAGGTTCTAACTACCATTTTCATGCTAAAACCGGTCAAAACATCTATATCGGTTTCGTCAAGTTCCACGATTATGATGGGATTGATTCTTTAGAGGGATTCTGGGATTACCGGATCGAACGACTCACAAAAAAGAGCTTTTTAGCGGTGCAGGGTAAGAATGAACGCATTGGTGAAAATGGAGATCAGATTGTGGAATTTGTGCTCACCGATACCGGAAGTACAAAAGGAATTATGACTCAAATGCGTCTACACAATGGCGTACAATATACGGTTCAAGCCTTAATTGATACGATTGATGGACCAAGTGAATATGTGCAACGTTTCTTCGATACCTTCCAGCCTAAAGACACTATAATCGGACGGGATTTGATGGAAGATAAAGCAGAACTTTTTCATTTACACACTACGGGAGAAGATAGCCTTAATCGTGTTAACGCCATGAAGTCTATTGATAATGTTGATTTCAAAGAGAAAGACGTTAAATACATCGTTGAGACCTATCGTAATTTTGAATTTGATGAGGAGAAAGAACAAGAACAGCGGGAAGAATTGATAATGGCCTTAGGGAATATAGAAGTTCAAGAATCTTATGATTTCCTCTATGAAGTTTATGATGAAAACAATTTCAATTCGGACTTGCAATTCATTGTTCTAAAATGCTTTTCATATACCGAGACGGAGGAAGCATATGAAGCGATTAAAAAGCTACTATTAAAAAACCCGCCATTTACGGAAGAGAACAAGAAACTTAATTTCTTTGACAATTTATATGATTCATTAGAATTGGCAGATGACTATTTTCCTGAAATGTTGGAAATGGCTCAATATTCGGACTATCAGCCTCATATATTAGAGCTTTTAGCCACTGGATATTTAGATTCTGTTTTTACATTCGATCATTTTAAAACAGAAAAATCTAAGATTTACAGAAATGCCAATATCGAATTAAAACGTACCGTTGCGAATCAAAATGAGGACAATGACAATCGTTACGAGTATAATTATGTCAATCAATATGCACGTTACCATAACCTCTTTATCGATTACTATACTTTGATGTGCGGATTTAAAACCAATGGCGATAAAGACGTTGATGCGTTTTTTAAGGATATCTATAGAATTGAAGATAAAAAATTCAAAGTAGAGGCTGAAATCATTCATCATAAATTAGGACTACCAGTAGACACGACTGCCATTCAAGAAGTAGCAGAAGATGTTAAATATCGCGTCTGGGTTTATAACCGTTTAGAGGAAAATGAAATGCTCCCATTTTTAAATGATAGTATCTCCCAAGAAGATATAGCCTTTGCCCTACTCTACAATCGCGGATATGATGAAGAAGAGGATAGTGTTGTATTTATCAAATCAGTTACTGTTGACGATGGAAAAGAAATCGGTACAATCTATTTCTTTAAACGAAAAACGGAAGACAAGAAAAACTGGATGATTGACTATGTTGGGTTAATGCCTGAAGACAGCACAACCTTCGAAACAAGAGGTATGACGACAAAAAAAGGCTTATCTGTCAAGAATGACGAAGAAATGGAGAAAACCATTGAGCATGCCATCAAGGTCTTTGAATTAGCTCACAGAAAACGTGTGCGATTAGATTCATACAACTACGGTAGCCTCTTCGATGGGTTATTTTAAAAAATAATCCCGGTCGCAATATACATTAAGACCGGGATTCCATGAAAAAATCTACTATTCTTACGCTTACTTATAAATAGTATCTAAAAACAAGACGACTGTCTTTGTTTTCTTATAGGTAAGACACATCATTCTATAAAAGGTTACAGTTGACTCAGAAAAAGTCTTAATAGGGCTTATAAATAATACGTATCTTTCTTTCCATCAAGCTCTAGTGCAGTTCCTCCTGGCGTGAAATCATCCATGGTTGGTGGTGCCATTGCCGGATCAATATCGATAATCTCACTATCTTCCATTGATTTATCAACGACCATTCCATCATCATTACAAGCTTCAATTTGTTTCGAGTAGAAACAGGTATGCTCATTAAAATCATACGTATAAGTCTCACTGTAGGCACAATTTTGAAAATAAACTAATGTTGCCGCCGCAACCTGCCAGCTTTCACCATTAAATTCAAATTCGTGGGTATAATGCCATTTATCAGCACTTCCGCCAAAATGATTGATGTATATGCGTTGATCATGCACTTCGAGTTTTTCGAAAGGATCTCCCATCATTCCGCCATGTTCACTTGCCAACACAGGACCGATAAACTGATGCCATAATGACCAAAACCCATCTTCTTGTGAGTAGACTCTTACCTCTCGCTCAATACCCATTTCGCCAGTCCGGTCCGTGTCAAAAATCACCACTTTTTCTGACACACCGTCCCCGTCTAAATCTCCATCATCTTCCGCTCTGATCATATATCCGCTCGGCACATTTATTTCAGACATTCCTGAGTTTACTTCATTATTCGTTTGATCTGAAACAGTAGCGCTATCAAAAGCTTGATTAGTTTCGTCAGGAGTCACTTCTCCCTCTGGACTTGAACAGGCCGATAGAAATACGAGTAATACCGCTAATAAATTCAAATAAGCCACCCCTTTCCAAGATGCGCTTTTGTATTTTCGTTTTGAGTTCATAATTCATTTTTTTAAAGATGTCGAAGCAATTTACAATTTTTTTTAATGAAATTCCAGTAAATTTTATTGGCTATAATTTATAATCATGTTCTTTAATGTACGAAATTTAATACATTAACTATTAAAATCTGCTTCAATAGTTTCAACTTTCCCTACGTAAGGAAATAATTCACCATTCGCCATGAGTAACTGAACATCAACCATACTATCGGTTTCATGATGCGATCGAAGATTAAGATACTCCGCTTCAGAAACGTTAAAATACACCCACATTTGACTATTGTCAGACAATGTGGTTAAAAGTTCTCCTTCCTCCAATAGGCTTTAGAATAGAATCACTGATACTTCAACGAACGTCATTAAACAACGCTATTCGTTATCGTTTAAAATCCATTTGAATTAATATCAATGAATTGTTAATCAGTCATCATTATTCTGAAGACTGACAATACCTCCTGACGAGGAATTAAAGAGAGAAAGGTATTTTAAGAGTGCAAAAACGAATGTATCGTGGAACAGATGGATCTTTTTCCTTCGAATTTATCCTTGCGTATTGATGGTATATACTATTGTATTTCTCCGGTTGAATGTCTGAGTCTCTTTGACAAAATCCAACAAAGAGTCTTCCGTGTCGTCCTCATCTTCTATGTCATCTAAAAACCAATCAAAAAGTAAACCTCCTTGATGTTCATTATTTTGTCCAGAAGAAATCGTGGTATTCTGATCATCACACGAAGAAAGAACTTGAGTTAGATTGTCATTAGATCCAAGACGTAATTCATCATAGCTCCAACTTTGAAACAAAATCAGCGTGATAATTGACAGAAACGCCAACCCAAATTTTGATAATATGTTCCAATTAGCTTTCACCGGAGGGTAAGATACATATCAAATTTATCTTTTTTGAAATCCAACAACAAAGTTTAACATTTAATTAAGTAAAAATTGAACTGAAGCTGTTTTCAAAGCGTAGTACGATTTCTTTACTGAACAATCAACTTTATGGTTGATATTAAGGCATTATCTGACTTATTAACCAACATCAATACGTAGATTCCAGCATTAAAATAGCTTGCATCAATATCCAACGTATTTCCTGATAAATTATCGTTGGAATACACTTCATTACCAAGTAAATTAACTATACGGACGGTATAGTCTTTTAGATCATGTCCGAATAGAACCCGCGTAGATTCATTGAAAGGATTAGGATAAACCTTTAATCCGTTCTCTATCGTCCATTCTTCAAACGAAACATCATCCAAATAAAGGGTATTCACAGTTGTATTGGTAACAACCGCAGGATTTAAATCAAAATAAATATTGGCTGTATTGTAAATACTTGTTCCCAACGGCAAGCCTTCTGTCAGGTGGATGCGATACTTTATATAGCCTTGGCTTCCCAAGAAATTTGCACCGCTATCAGGAAGCATAATTTCGTCAAACATAAATGAAACTTCTCCTTCAGGCGTCATGTCAAAAGTCATCTCATGACTCCAGGCTAATGGTGTGATCGAATACCATTCCAAATTTTCATCCAACTGATCTGTAATAACCACATTTATTGCTGTGTCTGTGCCTGTATTCTGAAAGCGGATTAAGTAATCGATACTTTCAGTTGAAGGATGGATATTACCCATTGGTCCGTCACCCATAGGTGTTGGTGTTTTATCATTTGGATCATAAGCACATATCACTACCTGTTCAATGGCATCCTCATAAAAAGCTACTTCGAAACCAGCTGAATCTAACGATACATTTAAAGTACTGTAGATAATGTCTTCGACCCCATCCGGAGTGCCAATCTGAACGTTAATAGTGGTGCTCTCGTAGAAAAATAATTCATCATAAGTCCAGTAGATGTTTTGACCCACAATAGAGTCAGGCTCAAGATCAGCAGATACATAATATAAGCTATCATCCAATTGTAAATGGACGTAGCCAGAATCGATAATCTCTAAACCAGCGTTTCTAATATTCAAGGCATAATTAATGGTGTCATTACATCTTGGCCAACTCCCCACTAAATCGCCCTCAACATCATAATAGAGTGTGTCTGGATGAATACCAAAATTTAAACTATCCCTTTGTTCAAAATCAGGATCAATTATTATGGTGTAAAAAAGTGAATCTGAAGACACATACCAATCCTCTGGTAAGATTGGAGTCAATTCATACGTTCCTTCTGGCAGATCACTCATTGGTCCATAATAAAAACCGTCTGAAAGCGTGACCGTAAAGAAACCAACAGGATCAGAAACTACAGGGTTTAGGTGTTTACCTATTTCATCAACATCTTGAACCCCATTTTCATTCAAATCATAATAAACATAGCCTTGAACATCCAATAAAACGGAATCTATTGCATCACAATCATCAAATCCAATTTGAAACTCGGGTGAAGTGACCCATGTTTCATTTAATTCAATATAAACCGTCTCTCCCGCATCCATCATGTAAAAGATGGAATCAACATCGACCAAACCTTCCGCTTCTAGCGTCAAGCTTCCGCAAAAACCCGAGTGGATGCGCTTATCTGTTTCTCCCACAATTCCATCACTTACTATTAATTCTCCATCACATGGAGCTGTGAATGTGTACCAGTATGCTGTTCCATCGCTCAATCCTAAATAATGTCCATTCTCTGCAGGTAATGGCGTTGCTGATTCGCAAGCACTACCTGCTTCGTAGGTTTCTTGAGCAATTCCATTTACAATTGAGAAAATGGCCGAAATCACAATAAAAACATGCCTCATCGATCGGGTTTAATTATTGAACAATCAACTTTGTAGTTGATATTAATGCATTATCTGCCTTATTAACCAACATCAATACGTAGATTCCAGCATTAAAATCACTTGCATCTATATCCATCGTATTTCCTGATAAATTATCGTTAGAATACACTTCATTACCAAGTACATTAACTATACGGACGGTATAGTCTTTTAGATCCTGTCCAAATAGAACCCGCGTAGATTCATTAAAAGGATTAGGATAAACCTTTAATCCGTTCTCCATCGTCCATTCTTTAGCTGAAACATCATCTAAATACAAAGTGTTTACTGTTGTATTGGTTACGATCGCAGGGTTCATATCAAAAT